>JAGQOG010000051.1 GCA_020427695.1 Phycisphaerales bacterium | reverse complement strand
TTGTTTGCAGGACCATCGGGGCCGGAGGCGGCGTCCCGTAGACTCGCTCGTGCGCTCCGTCGCGGCTTCGGCCGGCGATGCTCGTCGTGTCGGACAACAGGCCCTGGCCTGCGGCAGCGGGATCGGAGGACAACTCATGTCGGCTCTACTCGACCCTCGTCGCACCATGTCCATGGTCGCGGCCGCGTTGGCGCTCCTGCTTGGCGGTGCCGACGTCCTTGCTCAGTCCACCAGCTTCGTCCACATCGGCCGCTACAACCACCAGTTCGTCGGACGCGACCATCTCGTCGGGACCATCGCCATCAAGGACCACTACGCGGTGACCTGCTCCTACGATGCGTTGCGGGTGATCGACCTCGACGCGCTCCCGTCGGGCGAGGGCAGCAGCGACTTCGTGAGCGAACTGCGCGGCCACGACGTCGTGTCCATCGTCAAGCTCAACGACGAATACCTCTACGCCAGCGTGCGCCTCGGCGGCGTGGGCATCGTCCGCATCGACCCCGTCACGTTCGCCATCGAGTGGCTGCAGACGATCGCCGAGCCCGGCGTGTACTACGAAGCGCTGCGGGTCGTGGACCACCGCCTTTGGGTCGCCGCCCATCGCTTCGGGATCCGGGTCTTCGACCTGTCGAACCCCGAGTTGCCGATCTTCGTCGGCGGCCTTTCCGAGGGCTTCACCGACGCGTTCGCAATCGATGTCGTGGGCGACACCGCGTACGTTGCCGACGGCGCCGGCGGGCTGAAGATCGTGGACGTCTCCGACCCGACCAACATGCAGATCGTCGCGGGCGAGGTCGTGCGCGAGACGGCAATCGGCACCGCCGAGGACGTGGTCGTGGTCAACGGCAACGTGTACGTGGCCGGCGGAAGCGCCGGCGTGCTCTACTACCCGGGCGGGGCGATCGGCCAACGGGTGCGGTACGACACGCCGACGGTGGCGATGTCGCTCGCGGTGGCCGGCGACTACCTGGCCCTCGGCGACGTGGGCAGTCTCGAGCTCTTCGGGATCCAGCCCGACGGCACCCTTCAGCACCTGACCCGCGAGGGCGGGATGCATCGCTTCCTCGGCTCCACCACCCAGCTCACCCTGCGACTGTGGCATCGGATCGCCGCCTGGGGCGACGATCGCATCATCTCGGCGAACTGGGACGCGATCGACGTGTACCAGATCGTCTCGGACGGCTCGATCAAGCAACCGGACATCACGGCGTCGAACCAGCGCGTCCGCTTCCACGTCGATGGCGGTCAGACCGTCGTGACCTTGCAGAACCTGGGGACGGCGCCGCTCCAGATCGGAGGCGTCACCAGCAGCGCTTCGAACTTCACCGTGACGCCGACCGGTCCTGCGACGATACCCGTCGGCGGCGCGATCGATCTCACGATCCAGTACACCCCAGGCACCGCCGGACAGACCCTGATCACGATCGCCTCCGACGACCCGGACGAGGGCATGCTGCCGATCACCGCGTTTGGAAACACGGTCTACATCGATCCGGGGGAGCCGGCGGCGCCGTTCTCGCTTCCGCTTTGGATCTACAACCACGACTCGATGCAGTTCGAGTACGGCACGTTCACGCTCGCCGACTTCGCGGGCAAGGTCGTCTACTTCCAGGTCTACGGCACGTGGTGTCCTGCGTGTCTGCCCGTGGTGGCGGATCTCCAGAACTCCGTCGTCGCCGAATTCGAGGGCCATCCGCAGGTCGTCACCGCGATCATGAGCCAGAAGGAGCAGGCCCCGGTCCTCGAGGAGTACTGGGACAACCTCTACCTTCGCGCCCCCATGATCTTCGACCTGTTCGGCGCCACGGCGCAGTTCGCCTACGCCCAGCCGCCGACGGGTCTCCCGTTCTCGCGCGGATTCGTGATCGGGCCCGACCAGATCGTGGTGGACACGATCTTCGGCGCGAACAGCGAGCGGGTCATCGCCGAAATCCGCAGCGAATTGGCAAAGATCGCAATCCCCGGCGACACCAATCTCGACGGCACCGTGGATGGCGCCGATCTGGGCGTCCTGCTCGGCGCCTGGGGCCCCTGCCCGGCGGAGTCGGATTGCCTTGCCGACATGAACGGCGACGGCGCCGTGGACGGATCGGACCTCGGCATGCTCCTCTCCCACTTCGGCGACATCGCCGGACCGTGAGCGCTGCGCGGGATCCCGGGCCGCTCGCGGTCCGGGATCCCTCGGGTCACGAGTCTCTTACCGGTCGCCACCCCTGGGAGGGGTCGTACGCGGTCACCGCTTCGGCCGCCGCCTTGGAGTCTTCGCCCAAGTCCTGCTCGTAGACCACGCCGTCGGGACCGACGAGGAAGCTCATCACACCCGATTCGTCGTAGATCGCCGGCCAGGCGATCACGGCGAAGCCGCCCGTCAACTCGCCATCGTGCAGCCAGTCGGCGGCGCCTCCGGCGGCACCAGGCCCCCGCGCCGTCAGGATGCGGAAGAAGTAGCCGTTGTAGCCGAGCAGCTTGCTGACGGGTCCGCGTCCGCTGCCCTGCGCTGCGTACGGCCCGAGCGGTGCCGCGGGCTCGTCCGGTGCTGGCGGCCAGTAGAGGCCGTCATGCTTGCCTTCGGTGCTGGCCAGGCGGGTGGCGTACGACTTCACGCCGTTGTCGTTCCAGTCGGTCTCCTTGTAGATCCGCTGTGCCTCGGGAATGGCCCGGAGGAATTGGATCGTGGCAAGCTCGTTGTAGCCCACGCGCAGGTCCTGCATGGCCTGGACGCCCG
>JAGQOG010000520.1 GCA_020427695.1 Phycisphaerales bacterium | reverse complement strand
CGGCCGCGGCTCCCGCGAAGAAGAAGCGAACGGCCAAGAAGAAGGCCGCGACCCGGAAGGTGGCCAGGAAGGTGTCGACGAAGAAGGCCGCTACCGCAAAGCCGGCCAAGAAGAGTGCGAAGAAGACCGCCAAGAAGGCCGCCGCCAAGCGCGCGGTCAAGAAGGCTCCGAGGACGACCGCCACCAAGCGAACCGTCACGAAGAAGACGGGCGCTCGGTCCAAGGCCAAGTAGCCATCGAGGAGCCGTCGCCGATTCGAGTGCGGCGCCTCCAGTTCGAAGCGACGCAGCCGGCACGACCGCCTTCGCGGCCGTGCCGGTTGTTTGTTCTGGCGGATGCCAGGGGAAGATCGGGCGCTTTGCGCGCAGGGACGAAGGGGATTCACAGCGAGCGTCGGTTTCGCAGCCGATAGCCCCGCAGGTGACGACACTCTGGGGGTTCCATGTCGCCTGAGCGGCCCGCTGGGCCGTCTCGCGCGGCTGCCGGCGAATCCCTCGTGGAGACGACGGACCAGGCGGCCGATGACCGCCTCGAGCCGGTCCGTTCGACCGGTTCGATTGGACCTTTCGTTTGACGGTCCGAAACGATGCAGTACCTGAGCGCCCATCCCGTTTGTGGGTGGATGGTCGCCGGAAACGGACGGACGCCGCTCATCGGAGCAGCGGACCGGCCGTCGTTCGGGGAGTCCGCGCTGGCGATCGTCCCGTGGGAACGGGCCGTTCGGCTTGCGGGTCGGGACGCGGATCGAGGTGCGTGCGTTCCCCCGAACCACAAGGAGTTCAACCCATGATGTGCCGCGGCCTCGTCGTCGCGTCCGCCACGCTGCTGGCGGCGCCCGCTTCCCTCTGCGCCCAGCTCGTCGTCGACGACCTTTCGACCGGACTCTCGGCGGAGGACCTGGTGGCGGCCATCCTGGGACCCGGGGTCGCAGCCACGAACGTGTCGTTCAACGGCGACGACACCGCCGGCGGGCTCTTCGGCGGTGGCTTCGCGGCGCTTGGCTTCGATGCGGGCGTGGTGCTCGGCACCGGCAACGTGGGCTTCGTGGTCCCGCTCGACGGCATGAACAGCGACGACGGCGTGTCGCAAGGGAACTTCCGGCCGGGCGATCCCGATCTCGATCCGTTCGTTCCCTCGTTCGGCACGTTTGACGCCGCGGTGTTCGAGTTCGACTTCGAGTGTCCGACCGGCGGCGTGCTGACCCTCGACTATGTCCTCGCGTCCGAGGAGTACAACGAGTTCGTCAACGGCTTCTACAACGACGCCTTCGGGATCTTCGTGAACGGCGTGAACGTCGCCCTGCTGCCCGACGGCGTCACGCCGGTGTCGATCAACACCGTCAACGGCGGCAACCCGCTGGGCGTCGATGCGGCCAACCCCGAGTTCTTCATCAACAACGACTGCGACGACCTCTCCGGCGAGATGGCGCCGTGCGTGCCGGCGGTGCCGATCGAGATGGACGGACTCACGGTCGTCCTCACGGCCAGCGTTGCTGTTCCGGCCGGCGTCAACCACGTGAAGATCGCCATCGCCGACGGCGGCGACCAGTCGTTCGACTCGAACGTGTTCATCCGCAGCGGCAGCTTCGCCTGCGCCAGCGACGAGCCGCCGGTCGACGGCGGCCCGGACGGCGGCTGCCCGAAGCACGCCGGCGGCAAGGGGCACGGGTCGAAGGACAAGGACCGTCACGGGAAGGGCGGCAAGGACCACGCCAAGGACCAGAAGGCGTCCAAGAGCGACGGCAAGAAGGAGCAGAAGTCCAAGAACGGGAGCAAGGACAAGAAGGACGCGCCGTCGTCCAAGCAGTCGGACACGCCCTGGAAGAAGGGCTGGAAGAAGGGTTGGAAGAAGGGTTGGCAGTCAGGGAAGTAGCGCGGCTGGGCGACGTCGCGGAGGATCGGGAGCCGGCCTCGTTGCAACGTGCCATCCGCGACCGGGTATCGGAAGGGCGATGAACAAGCCGCCGACGCCCGAGAGCGAGTACCTCGTCGGGGTCGCGTCGCGCGTCGCCGCGATCCTGACGGCCAATCCGCTCGCCAGGGCGGCGATGGTCAGCGGCTCGGCCGCGGAGGGTCGAGCGGATCGCTCCTCCGATGTCGACCTGATGGTGTACTACGACGCGCTGCCGGAGGACGACGAACTCGTCGCGGCCCGCGCCAGGCTCGGTGGACCGCCACGACGGTGGTCGATCGACGAGAGGCCCCACGGCTTCGTCGAGGCGTTCCTCCTCGACGGGATCGAGGTGCAGATCGCTCACCTCACCGTCGACCAGTGGGAGCGGGACATCGACGCCGTTCTGGGCGCCAAGGAGGTGGCGAGTCCGTTGCAGAAGGCGATGTCGGGAACGCTGATCGCGCGCCCGTTGTACGGCGAGGCGCTCGTTTCCGAATGGAAGTCCCGCATCGCGAACTTCCCCGACGGGTTGGCCCGCGCCATGGTCCGCCACTACCTCCGCTTCTTTGCCCTCTGGGGCGTCGCGGAGGTCGTGGCCCGCCGCGATGCCGTGGTTTGGCGCTACGAAATGTGTGTCGAGGCGGCGCAGAACCTGCTCGGCGTGCTGGCCGGTCTGAACCGCACCTACTACACACCTTTCCAGTTCAAACGGATGCACGCGATGATCGACGGGCTGGCATTCGCTCCGCACGACTGTGCGGAGCGCATCGAGCGTCTCTTCGACGCCGATCCCGTGAAGGCAGCGTTGGAGATGGAGGAACTGGTTCGGGAGGTGGTGGCGCTGGTCCAGCAGCACATGCCCGAGGTGGACACCAGCATCGCCGAGCAGCGCCTGGGCTGGCGGCACCAGCCCTGGGCGCCAGCGGTCGGAAGATGTTGATCGCCGCTTGCGTCAATGCGGGACCGCCGCGACGATCGCCGGCATGACCACGCTCACGCCGCTCGCCGAGATCGCCGCCGCCGAGGAGCGGCGGATCGCCATGGGCGTCGGAGAAGTCGCGCTCGAAGCGCGGCCCTTCGCCGGCGGCACGGCAGCCCGGGGGGCGCCGGGGAACTGGACCAACGGGATCTACGGCGCCGGCATGTCGAGCGATGTCGACGCGGGCGAGCTGCGGGAGACGATCGAATGGTACGAGCGCGCGGGGGTCGAACCCCGCATCGAGTGCTGTCCGTTCGCACATCGCTCGCTTGTCGCCGGCGCCGCGGAGGAAGGATTCGTCGTGCGATCGTTCGAGCAGGTCTTCTTCCGCGCCCTCTTCGATGCGTCGACGGTCAGGGCAACCGCGCCCGCGCCGGCCGAGCTCAGGATCGAACCGGTGGACCCGCAGGACGACGCGATGGTGGACGCCTACGCGCAGACGGCACTGGCCGGGTTCCTGCCGGTCGGCGCGGACATCCCGGCCGACTGGCTCGAAGTGTCTCGACGAGTCGCCCGCCACCCGCGCACCACGGCGATCGTCGCCCGGCTGGACGGGGAGATCGTCGGCGCCGCGGCATTCGAGGTGCTCGACACGATCGGTGCGCTGTTCGGTGCAACGGTCGTGGAGCGGCATCGCCGGCGCGGCATCCAGCAGGCACTGCTGGCGTGGCGACTCCGGCGCGCCGCCGAGCACGGCGCCCGCTGGGCCACCATCGGCGGTCGGCCGGGCGAAGCCACCGAGCGGAATGTGCGACGCATGGGCTTCCAGGTGGCGTACACGAAGGCGATCCTGGTGCGGCGGGGAGCAGGATTGGCGCCGGTGGCGGAGTAGTCCGCACGAGTGCCACTGATACGCCGTG
>JAGQOG010000519.1 GCA_020427695.1 Phycisphaerales bacterium | reverse complement strand
TTGTTCGCCGCCGCCGTCGTTCTGGCGGCCGGCGAGGAGGATCCGCCGACGGTGTGCAGGATCTGCACCCTCCTCGATACGAATCGCATGCTCGCGAGCGGTGCCTCCGACGGAATCAGGCGGCTGCACTGGGGCACCGGATCAGTGGCCTTCCCCCTTCCTTCGCGACCGGATGGATGCGAGGACCAAGGAGAGAAGGCCCAGCAGGATCTCGTCCACGAAGGGAAGGAGATCGGGCACCAGCAGGTCGAGCAGGAAGATGCCGCTCGTCAGCAGGAGGAGCTTGGGGAAGCGGAGTCCGGAGGCCCATTGGGCCAACCGGCCGCGGGAGGGGGTCTTTTCGGTTGTCTTGTGCATCGGGATCGGCATCTTCTTCGGAAACGGTGGTGCGGAACAGCGCCGGTTCCTTGTCCTAGAGTGTTGGCTCCAAACCCGATCTTCCCCCCTGCATCAGGAGCAGCTTCATGACCGATCCCACGAGCAAGACCAACCAGCCGAAGTGCCCCGTTCTGACCACCGCCGACGGCGCCCCGATCGGCGTCCAGCAGGCCCTGACCGCCGGACCCCGCGGCCCCGTGCTGATGCAGGACGTCCAGCTGCTCGAGCAGATGCAGCACTTCAACCGCGAGCGGATTCCCGAGCGGGTCGTGCACGCCAAGGGCTCGGGGGCGTACGGCACCTTCACCGTGACCAAGGACGTGACCAAGTACACGAAGGCCGCGTTCCTGAACAAGGTCGGCAAGAAGACCGACGTGTTCCTGCGCTTCTCGACCGTGGCCGGCGAGCGCGGGGCGGCCGACGCCGAGCGCGACGTGCGCGGGTTCGCCCTCAAGTTCTACACGGAGGAGGGGAACTGGGACATGGTGGGCAACAACACTCCGGTGTTCTTCGTCCGCGATCCGTACAAGTTCCAGATGTTCATCCACACGCAGAAGCGCGACCCGAAGACCAACATGCGGTGCATGGACATGCAGTGGGACTTCTGGTCGCTCTGTCCCGAGTCGCTGCACCAGGTCACGATCCTCTTCTCCGATCGGGGCATCCCGGCCGGCTTCGGCAACATGAACGGCTACGGCAGCCACACCTATTCGCTGGTGAACGCGGACGGCGAGCGGGTCTGGTGCAAATTCCACTTCAAGACCATGCAGGGCATCAAGTGCCTCGACGACTCCGTCGCCGCCTCGATGATCGCCGGCGACCGCGAGACGCACCAGCGCGGGCTGTACGAATCGATCGAGCGCGGCGAGTTCCCGCGTTGGCGATTCTCCATCCAGGTCATGACGCAGAAGCAGGCGGAGTCGTTCCGCTGGAACCCCTTCGACCTGACCAAGGTGTGGCCGCACGCGGAGTTCCCGCTCATCGAGGTCGGCACGCTCGAGCTCAACCGCAACCCGGAGAACTATTTCGCCGAGGTCGAGCAGAGCTCCTTCAGCCCGTCGGCGCTCGTGCCCGGCATCGGACCGAGCCCGGACAAGATGCTTCAGGCGCGGCTCATGTCGTATGCCGACGCGCACCGCTACCGCGTGGGCGGCAACTACCAGCAGCTCCCCGTGAACCGTCCGCGCTGCCCGGTGATGAACTACCAGCGCGATGGCGTCATGGCGACGGCGGCGGACTACGGTCCGCGGCCCAACTACTGGCCGAACAGCATCGTCACGGAGCCGAAGCCTGATGCGCAGTTCGCCGACCCCGCCTGGAAGCTGGGCGAGACGATCGTGGATCGGTTCGACTCGACGGTGGACCACGACGACTACACCCAGGTGGCCAACCTCTACGCCCTCTTCGACGACGCCCACCGCGACCGCCTGACCACCCGCATCGCGGGGGTCCTCGGCCAGGCGCGGCAGGAGGTCCAGATGCGTCAGCTCTGCCACTTCTTCCGCGTCGATCCCGACTACGGGCAGCGGATCGCCGACAAGCTCGGTGTGAACGTCGCGGACTTCATGCCCGCGGACGAGGCGCACGCGATGGCGTAGCCGCACGGGACGCGCCCATGCGAGTCGGGGACGGAGGGCGTTGCCCTCCGTCCCTTCTGTTTGCGCAGCTCACGGCGCCGCCGCGTTGGCCTTCAGGATCTCCACCGCCTGTTCGAGCACCTCGTCGCGCCCGGCGGCGATCCCGGCGGCGGTCGGCACGACCCGCGTGGTCGGCGCGATGCCGATGCCGTGATGCTGGCTGCCGTCGTGCTTGAGCACCTTCATGCCCGTCCACGTCACCGTGTATCCGCCCGGCAGTTGGAAGGGGTTGACGTTGCCGTTCGTGCCCGCGGTCGTGTTCCCCACGATGGCGCCGAGGTGCTCGTGCTCCACGATCCCCATGATCGACTCCGCGTAGGAGATGGCCCGCCCGTCGGTCAGGAACACGACGTCCGCCGCGAGTCGCGGCGCCTTGGGAACGACGTTCCAGCGTGCGGGCTCCGCCCACTCGATGTCCTGCCGATCGGGCTTGGTGACGATCGGGACGTTCCAGCGGGCGCTTTGGACGGGATGGTCGATCAGATGCTGGACGACCTCGTACGCTGCCTGGCCCGGGTAGCCGCGCAGGTCGAAGACGATGCCCGAGGCGCGCTCCAGCGCGGGCATGGCCGACGCGAGCGCAGCGGAGTCGGCCGCGTCGAGGTTGAAGTACACGATGCCCGGGGCGAGCGTCGCTCCGTTCTCGGGTCGCGTGGCGGTCGTGTCCGCGATCGGCCTGGGCTGGATCCGGGGCATGGGCATGCCCACCGTCCGTCCGTCGGGCTTGCGCAGGGCGATGAGGGCCGGGTCCCCGGTGGACAGATCGTTCGGAATCGCACTGCGCGCCATCCAGCGTTGCCAGCCCTCGGTCGCGGCCGAGATGCGCCGTGCCACTTCCGCTTCGCACGCCGCCGCGCTGCGCCCGTCGATCGAGACGATCACATCGCCGACCTGCACCTCCGCCGGCGTTTCCGGTCCGCGGCCCACGACGACGAGATCGTCTCCCGCCCACCGGAGGGCGACCGGGAGCATGGACATCGGAACGACGGCGGGGTTGAACACGTTGCCGTGTCCGTCGTGGAGCGCCGCCACGAGTTCGCGCAGCGTGCCGAGGAACGCACGTTCGTCCGGGTCGATCGCCGCCTGGGCAAGGGCCGTCGAGAGCGCGGCATCCCAATCGACCGGCACCACATCGAAATAGGGGTAGAAGTGCTGGAACACGCCCCAGGCCAACGCGACGTCGGCCAGCCGCGTGGACCGGTTCCGCGCCGAGAGCACGAGTCCCGGACTGCCCGGGGCAAACTCCGCGGGCGGCGTACCGCGCGGAAGCGTGCCCTTGGCATCGGCGCACACGCGCCAAGGGAAGCGGCAGAACACGCCGTCGGCCAAGGGCCGAACGAGGAACGAGGCCGCGAACTGGTCGGCGTCCAGCGTTCCCGCGACGGGCCTGCGCTCGACCCGGCTGAAGTAGATGTTCTGACCATGCGGCGAGGGCAATCGGCCAGCTCCATGATGACGCCACCACACGAGGGCGGTGGCGTTGGACGGAATGGACGGCAACGGCGGCGGGAACGCGGGGTCTCCGGCCCAGACGACCAGCGTTGGCGCCAACGGTCGGGCGAACGACTCGAGGCGGCGGGCCAGGTCGGCGTTGTCCGCGGCGGGCTCCGCCTGTTCGATCAGCGCCACCGCCACCCGCCCCCAGGTCTCCGGCTCGACCTGTGCCGACTGATCGGCGGGAACGAAGAAGCGGAGGTACGAGAGCAGGCGGGCGGCGGCTTCGACGTTCTGGAGCTCGCGTGGTGTGAGCGCCCGTGGCGGGCTCGGCGCCTGCTCTGGCGTTGCGTCGCCGATCACGAGCAGCTCGGCCGCGTCGATGAATGCGACCGCGCCGTTCGCCGCGATCCACCCAACGGCGATCGACACGGCATCCGCGGCGACATCGACCTCGATCGTGGCCTGTGTCCAGGGACCGGCGAGCACAGGTCGGTCGCCCATGTTGTCGAACGCGCCCATGGCGCCACCTTGGCGATCGACGCGGAGCCACATCTGTCCGGTACCTGCTGCCCCGGCATCGACGACGTGGATCATCGATCGCAGCGACACCCGCTTGCCGCGCAAGGGCGCGGCGTCGATCGTGCTCATCAGGACTCCGTACGCGGGGGCACCGGCGTCGGGGCGGAGCTGCACCGACCGCACGCCCGCGGACGCCTGCTCGTCCGTGAGCACCGCACTCCATCCGTTGGTGGTGACGAACCAGCCGTCAGGCGCGGCCCCGGGCGTGCCCGCCTCGAATCCGAGGTCGTAGCGGGAGGGCGTTTCCGCGTCCGCCGCTTTGGGGGGATCGGCGCGACGCCCGAAGGTCGGTCTGACGATCGCCATGGCGGCGACCGCGAGGAGCACCGCGGGAGTACGAAGGGCCTGGCAACTGAACATGGTGAGAGTCCCCTTTGGCGCCGTTCGGCGGTCGCCTCGATCGTAGTGGTGGGACCAACGCGAGAGAGCGTCCGAGGATCTCCGATACGACTCATCCCTCCGTCCCTTCGTCCCTGCGTCCAGGACACACGATGCACACTTGGGATCCGCATGAGCCAAACACAATTCGCCGCCACAAGAACCTTGCCCCCGACGTTTTGTTTGGTAATTGTACGGTATGTCCAAACACCTTGTCCCCGACCCGCCCATCGACGACCCCGACGGGCCGCGACTTCCACCTGCCGCCGTCACCACCCGCTTCGAGGATGCCCTCGGCGTGCGCGGTCGTGGCGCGGGCTGGAACCCGGGGAACCGCTTCGAGACGGTGCGACTGCACGTGCACGGGGAGGCGCTCGACCGGGAGATGGCGGAGCGAGAAGAGGATCGCGCCGGCGACCGGGCCGACGAATCCGGCGGCGGGCCGTGCCACAGCGCCCAAGTCGCGACCACCGTGCATCGCGATTCGACGCGACGGATCATCAACGCGGTGGACCCGCGGGTGTCCCCCGATCTCGGTTTCCGCTGGACGATCAACCCCTACCGCGGCTGCGAGCATGGCTGTGTGTACTGCTACGCCCGGCCGTCGCACGAGTTCCTCGGCTTCTCCCTGGGCCTCGACTTCGAAACGCAGATCGTCGCCAAGCATGATGCCGCTCGACTCCTGAAGCGCGAGCTCGCCGACCCGAGATGGAACGCGGAGACGATTGTCCTCTCGGGTGTGACCGATCCCTGGCAGCCGATCGAGCGCCGCTTGCGCATCACGCGGTCGATCCTCGAGGTGCTCTCGGCGTGCGGGCACCCCGTGTCGGTCATCACGAAGAGCCGCCTGATCGTGCGCGATCTCGATCTGATCGGTCCCCTGGCCAGCGTGGGAGCATGCCGAGCGGCGATCTCGATCACCACGCTCGACGACGGATTGGCGCGGATCCTCGAACCGCGGGCGAGCCGTCCCGCGGATCGGCTCCGGGCGATTCGCGAACTGACCGATGCAGGCGTGCCGGTGGCGGTGATGGTTGCGCCCGTGATCCCGGGGCTGAACGATCGGGAGATCCCGCGCGTCCTGGCGGCCGCCCGCGAGGCGGGGGCCAGCGCCGCGGGCTGGGTCATGCTGCGCCTGCCGTTCCAGCTCAAGGACCTCTTCCTCGCGTTCCTGCGCGAGCGCTTGCCCGATCGCGCCGCGCGGATCGAGTCGCTCCTCCGCGAGGTGCGTGGAGGTGGTCTCTACGACCCGCGCCACGGCGTTCGCGGGCGCGGCGAGGGACCGATGGCCGAGCAGGTCGCCGCCATGTTCCGGCTCTTCGCGAAGAAGTACGGACTCGATCGCGCGCTGCCGCCGTTGACGACGACACGCTTCGCGCGCCCAACCGTGGACGGACAGATGGCTTTGTTCGGATGATCGCCCTTGCGTGAGACGGGTCGGGTGCCACGGGTCGGGTGCCACGGGTCGGGTGCCACGGCCATCTTGGCCGTGCAGAGCGTGGTCGAACACTCGACACGGCCTGGAAGGCCGTGGCACCCATCGTTGTTCGCGATCTCACGGCGCGGTCGTCTCGGTCAGGAACTCGATCATCCGCTGCCGCGCCAACGGGTGCGTCAACTGGAGCGTGTTGTGATCGCCGTTGGCGAACTCCACCAGCTCGACGTTTCGGCCCGCGGCGGCGAGCCGTCGGCCTTGGCTGACGGGCACGATCCGATCGGCGGTGCCATGCAGCACGAGAATCGGCCGATCGATCGTGGCGATCGCATCGACCGGTCTCGACGCACCGGCGACTTCGTCCTTGATGAGCCACGCCGCCAGTCCCCGCGCCCACGCGGGCGGTGGATCGCCTCCCACGACCGCTGCCGCAACCTCGCGCCAGCTCGCAAAGGGAGACTCCAGCACCGCGGAGCGAATCCTGCCGCCGTGGGCCAGGTCGTCGGCCATGACGATCACCGCGACGGCGCCGCCCAGGGATTGCCCCAGCAAGGCGATGCGGTCGGGATCGACGTCGGGTCGGGCGCGAACGGTGCGGAGCGCTGCCTTCGCGTCCTCGACGAGCGCGGCGCGGCCCGTCGCGGATCCCTCGCTTTCGCCGTATCCCCGATAGTCGAACAGGAACACGTTGAATCCCGCCGCCGGCAAGTGGTCCACGAAGCCAAGGTGGCTGACCATCGACCCGGCGTTCCCGTGGACATGGACGATCGTCGCGGCGTCGCGCGCGGGTCGATCCAGCGCCGGAACGAACCAGCCGCAGAGGCGTGTTCCGTCGGAGGACTCGAAGCGCACCTCCTCGGCACCCGGGCTGAGCCACGTCGGCGCGGGAGTCGGCTCGCGGGTGGGGACGTAGAAGAGTCGCTCCATGCAGCCAGTCAGCCAGAGGGCAAGGGCGGCGATGCCGAGCGCGGCGTAGAGGTGGCGGCGGCGGCGGGATCGGCGTGCGCGGGTGTTGGGCGGAGCGTCGCCGTCGGGTGCCACGGCGCCGTCGGGTGCCACGGCCTTCCAGGCCGTGCGAGACGCCGCCGCCGATCCGTCACGGCCAGGATGGCCGTCGCACCCATCCATTGCCGCCTGACGCTCCATTGCCTTGACGTCTCGGTCCACTACACCGGCTGCTCCCGTTCCGCCCCGTTCGCCGCGTAGTGCACGTGCACGTCGCGTTGCGGGAAGGGGATGGTGATGTCCTCCTCGTCGAACCGCCGCTTCACCGTCCGCGTGATGTCCCAGTACACCGTCCAGTAGTCCGTGGTCTTGGCCCACGGACGCACGATGAAGTTGACGGACGAATCCGCCAGCGCGTTCAGTCGAATGACCGGCTCGGGCTCGTCGAGCACCAGCTCGTGGCCCCGAACGATCTCCTCGAGCACCCGCTGCGCCTTCTCGATGTCGTCGGCGTATCCGATGCCGAAGGTGAGGTCCACGCGGCGCGTCGGCTTGCCGGTGGCGTTGACGATCGTGCCGTTCCAGATCGAGTTGTTGGGCACGACGATCTTCCGGTTGTCGGCGGAGGCGATCGTGGTGGACACCATCGTCATCGCCTCGACCTTCCCGGCGACCCCACCCGCCTCGATGACGTCGCCCACGTCGAACGGGCGATACAGCAGGATCATGATCCCGCTCGCGAAGTTGCTGAGCGTGCCCTGAAGGGCCAGACCCACGACGAGACCGGCGGCACCGATGGCGGCGGCGAGCGGCGTGATGTCCACCCCGAGCATGGAGATCGCGACCACCAGGCCGACCAGCATCAGGAGCTTTCGCCCGAGACCGGCGAGGAAGTCGCGGAGCAGCGTCGAGGTGCCGGGGAACTTGTCGAGCGAGCGGCGCATCAGGCGCGAGACGATGCGCGATGCGAACCAGAAGACGACCAGCGTCAGGATGAAGAGGAGCGAGCTCTTCAACACGCCGATTCCGCCTTCGACGGAAGTGATCCACGCCATCGCCGCCTTCCAGCCCACGGCGATCGCGTTCATGTCGCCCGAGGTGATACCGCGCAGGTCGTCCACCACACCGGTCGAAACGGCGGCCAAGTACTTCTTGTTGGCGGCGACATCGACGCCCCGCGCCTCAAGCAGGGCGACGGCCACGTTCGCCCGCTCGATCAGAGCCTTCTGCTCGGCACGAAGTTCCGTGGCCCGCTCGACGAGCTTCTGCTGCTCGGGTCCCTTGGCGTTGCGGGCGGCGAGCTCGTGGGCCGAGATGGCCCGACTCTGCGCTTCGACCAGATCGGTGAGCCGGGCAAGTTGGGCTTCAAGATCGGCGTCGCGCAGGGGACGCAGCCGCAGTCTGAGCTCGTCGAGCGACACCGTGGCCGGGTCGAAGGTCGTGAGATCGGCGACGGTGGCGGGGGGGGCTGGCACCGGGGTCGTCGAATCCGCAGACGCCTGCATCCCGATCGTTGCCGCCGCGAGGATCGATGATGGGGGCGCGGCGGCGGCAAGCGCGCATGCCGAAAGGAGGGCGAGGCAGGTGGCCAGGGCGATCGAGCGTCGGGTGTGCATCATGGGGGAAACTCTCCGCCCACAGGGTTCGTCGCGCCCGCACCGATGTCAAGCCGACCGCTCCGCGCCCGTGCGTTTCCGCTCAGGCGGTTCGGGGTTCGGTCGGTCCGGTGTCGGGCAAGCGGCCGTCCACCAGCATCACGTGCACCTGCCCCGGTCCGTGGACGCCGGTGACGAGCACCCCCTCGATGTCGGCGGTCTTGCTGGGGCCGGACACGATCACGACCGCCGACCGGTCGAGCGACCAGCGGCCGTCGGCCATGGACTGGAAGGCGTCGGCGAGATCCGGCACGAGCTGCGCCACCTTGACGATCGCGACGTGCACCGGCGGCACGATGAACGCGCCGCGGCTCGAGCGGGGCCCAGATCCGCAGACGATCGATCCCGTTTCGGCCACGGCGCCGACGACGTCCGTGATGCCGCATGTTGCGTCGAAGAGGCAGCCGGAACCGCCTTCGTCGTTCGAGACAACCGGTCGCCCACCTGCATCCGAGAGCGCGTTGAGCACCACCACCTCCAGCGCGCCGTCCTCCACGCTCACCGCCGCGCGGTCAATGTCCGCCTCCCGAAGCACATGGGCAAGCGCTTCGCCCAACGTGGCGCGATCGGTGCGATGCACGGCCATGCCCGCTTCGGTCGCCCGGGATGCGAAACGGTCGATCATCCTGGCGCGGTCCTCTGCAGAATGGCTGGGGGGCTCGAGCCGGATCAACGCTTCGGCGATCGCTGGCGGCGGCGGCGGCGAA
Source organism: Phycisphaerales bacterium (assembly GCA_020427695.1). Lineage (GTDB taxonomy): Bacteria > Planctomycetota > Phycisphaerae > Phycisphaerales > SM1A02 > JAGQOG01. Next base: position 324 of record JAGQOG010000519.1, on the reverse strand, counting down.
CCGGACCTTTGGCCATCGCTGCCGTCCCGACCGAGCGCTGTTCGCACCCGCGCCATGAACACGGCGCGGCTGGTGCCGTGCGGATTCGCTCGATCCGGTGCGACAGGTGGAATCGTGCTCAAGAACCACCTCCCACGTTCCGCGGGCGCGCCGCCCACCATTCGCGGAACGATCGGCTGGTCGGGGACGGCAAGGCGCGGGCCTTCGTCCAGGCGCGGAGCGGGCCGGGCGCGGCGTCGAGCCAGCGCCGGTCGTCGTAGGGATCCGTCCCCCATCGACCCTTGCCCAGGACCCGCAGTGCGAACCGATGCGCCGTGGCCGCGA
>JAGQOG010000518.1 GCA_020427695.1 Phycisphaerales bacterium | reverse complement strand
TCCGACACCTTTGTCGTCGGTCTGCTCGGCGAGCCCGTGCGCTGGGCGGATGCTCGGGCGGCCACCGCCGTGCTGTCGCTCGTGGCGCTGGCCGGCCACGACCTGGTTCTCGCGGTTCATCCTTCGGCGCAACGACGTTTCGAGGCGCAGCGGTACGCCGAGTCGCTCGGGATCGGCCATCGCATTGTGCTCGACGAGGAGCTCGCGGAACCGTGGCGGATGGTCAGCGGGCTCGACGCCGGCCTGCTCATGAGCGACGAGACGACATCCGCACGGCCGCGACGCCTGGGGTCGCCGCTCGGGATACTGCTCGGTGGCGGTCGTCCGCGGCGCCCCATGACGGGCACGATGTCGCTGCTTTGGGCCGCGGCGGCCGGTATTCCGGTGGTGGCCGAGGGCACGCTCGCGGCCCGCGCCTTCGTGGAAGAGGGCATCACCGGATTCCTGGTGGGAAGTCGCGACATCTACCGGGCCGCAAATCGCCTCGTGCGTCTCGTCGAGGATCGGCAGCTCGCGGGCCGGGTGGGGGCTGCAGCCGCCGTTCATGTTCGACAGGCCGACGATGTCAGCGCCTTCTGCGTGCGGCTCAAGACCGTGTGGGAGCGGCTGTGCGACGAGCGGCCGATGCTGATCCTCGGGGATCCGGCCGGTGCGCACGTGGAGTTCGTTCCTCCCGAGCGTAGGGCGAGGCGGATCGAGGCGAATACCGCGAATCAGCGGTGATCGGGAGCGGATTCCCGCCGTCACCGGCTCGGCGTCTGTGGCGACGGCCCCAGCAGCCGGGCGGCGGCACCGTGGTAGAGCATCTCCAACACGTCGCGCGGCAGGCGCTTGCCGACAAGCTCCGGCGCGTCCATCGGTCCGAATCGCGCCGGATCCACCATGGCCAGGTCCGGATCGGCGATCGGCGACTCGCCGAGGTAGTCCGTCTCGAAAAGCGTTCGCAGGGCCCAGTAGCGACTGGCGTAGAGATCGAACGCCTCCTCGGGGCTGTTGCCCTTGGAGGCCATCTCGTTCTTCTCCGCCGCCGGAACCAGATGCTCGTCGCTGGTGACGATGTCGCTCCCGAAGAGCACCCGACCTGACCACTTGCGCAGGAACGACTCGAGGTCCGCCGCGCTGTGGCGGCTGAGTTCGCGCACCATCCACTTCGTCGCGCTGCTGTCGAGATGGAGGTTGTCGTGACGGGCGAGGAGTCCGTCGAGAAATTCCAGGTCCTCCGGCCAGCCGCCCAGGTGCGCCGCGATCCACGGTTGGGCGTAGCGCTCGAGCATCCGTTCGAGCGGCTCGTAGTGGCTGCGCTTGGATCCGTACCGTTCCGCGTCGGCGTACTTGGTGGCGAACCACGTGTCGGGATCGGCCACATGCGTCATGAAGAGCATCCCGAGGCTGGAAGCAAGGTCCATCGCCTCGATGCGCGATTCGGAATCGAGCCGCAGCAGGCCGGGAGCGCCGGACTCGGCGGCGTAGTCGATTCCACGTGGAGCCGACCAGAACTTCACGATCCTGGCGCCCTTGGCGTGATACGCCCGGATGCGATCGAGGAATCCCTTGCCGTGGGCGTGGGACCTGTCCTTGCTCCAGTAGTCCGGCACGGCGATGAACTGGATCGCGTCGCCCAGCACGTCTTGGAGCGGCTCGACCTGCTCCAGGGGGCTCATCGACCAGCACCGCTCGATGCCGTACAGCGACATGACGCGCTGGAACAGCCGAGCCGCCTTGCGGCCGGCGATGTGCGTGTGCACGTCGCTGATCGCAACGGGAGGCGGGCCGAGGCGGGCGGCCTCGGCCTCGTAGTCGAGCCCGAACCGGTTGGACGGATTGACGAACGGCGAGCGGGCGGTGGGGGAGGCGGACATGCGGCGATGATAGAGCCCGAATCACCGCCGGCGTGACCGGCTCGATCGGCGCGATTGGCGGACGATGCGCTCCGGAATGCCCCTCAGGCCGAGTGGCGGCGCGAACGGAGGCGCGAGGCGGCGCTGCGCTCGGCGCCAGCATCCGGAGATGCGCCGTTCTTCCGGCCCTTCGCGGAGATGTCCGCGGCGCCCGCCGGCTCGCTCACGGCCGGTTCGGGCGATGAGGACTCGGCCTCGCGTTCGTCGATGTGCACCTCGCCCGCCCGCACCAGGCCGACATAGACCTCGAAGTCGCACTCGAGGTCGAAGTGACGCGTGAGTTCGCACTCCAGCCACGCGCGGGCCCGGGTGAGGACGGGAGACCCGAAGGGTCCGGTCGTCGTACCAAGCGAGATGAAGAGATCCTCGCCGTGGTCGGGAACGCCCTCGAACTTCCGTCGCAGCAGGGTGTCGGCGAGCTCAAGCTGGCAGAGGCCGAAGAAGCGGCTGTCGCGAATCAGCGGTTCAATCGGATGGCCCTTGCGAAGGGCAACGACCACCATGGGCGGCTCCGTCGAGCACTGCTGAACCCACTCCACCAGCACACCCGTCCGGGTGTCGTCGTGACAGGAGGTGAGGACGAACAGGCCGCTCGGAATCCTTGCCAGCACCGCGGCGATGTTCGGGCATGCCGGCTGCTGCATCAGGAGGGCTCCAACGGTGAGATGCCGCGGAAGGGCGGTGAGAGGAATGCGACGCCTGTTCTGTTCGGCCGACCCGAGGCATGGGTCCACTGAATCCCCCAGGCTTCTCCGCATTCCCAACCCTTTCAGTTGCAACGACTTGTGCCATTGAACCGGGTGACGCTCCGAGAACGGGGTGGCGGCGGGCAAGAATTGTGTCGAAAAGTGTTGCGAAGTGGGGCGAGGTGGGGTACATTGCCCCTGTTCGTGGGTCCAGACTGGTGGAGGACCGATGCGTGCTGTTCTTCGGCGAGTACGAGCACACGATCGACGCGAAGAGCCGGCTGGCCATCCCAGCCGAGGTCCGAGACGTCATCGACCGGGAGCAGATTGGCCCGGCGCTCGTGGTTGCACCTGGCACCAACGGCAGCCTCTGGATGTGGCCGGAGAAGACGTTCTCGAAGATCGCACAGGCCTTTGGCGGGTCCCTTCTGCCGAACGCGAAGGTGGCCCAGTTCGAGCGAGCGTTGTTCTCGCAGGCGGCGCGCCTCGAACTCGATTCGGCCGGGCGGATTCGTCTTCCGGATCGTCACCTGAAGCGGTTCGGTTTGGCCGGGCAAGTTGTGATTCTCGGCGTGGGACAGCACCTGGAGCTCATGGACGTGGACAGCTGGCGTCAGCAGTCGGAGGCCGACGCCGCCATGACGCCGGACATCTGGGAGCAGGCACGTCAGCACATGGAAGGCACGATGAGCCAGTGATCGGTTCGTGTTGGGATCGTTGATGAACGCTCCGAGCCCCGTCGGGGTCGCGAGCGGATGACAAGTCGAATCCATCGCCGAGCACATCGGCTCGCGCCATGGAAATCGTTGGACTTTGGCCCGCCGACCGTCCATGGACGGTACGGATCGGCGTGCCGGGGACGACCGGGCACGGAGGCCCGGGCGACGGACCGACGCGCAGGCATCGACCGCCATGGATGGCGTCTCGACGACCTGCACCGCGAAGCGGCGGGTGGAAGGCGTCGGAAAGGGCTGGGCCACTGACGGCCACGGTCTCGTCCCCATCGATCGTGCCGGGCCATGGATCGGCCCGGAAGCAGGCACTCCCGACGCCACGGATCGGCAAGGAGTGCCCGACCGAACGCAGGTACCCGTCCCGTGCCCGGGGCGGGCGCCTTTCCCACCAAGGCGGCAAACCTGCCGCCATCACGGCCCGGATGAAATCGGGGTAGCTCCCCAACCCTTGCTCGTCTCGCGACCCACCACGCGAGACGAGCATTTTCGATGACGGGGCGCGTGCGTTGCACGCTCGTTCGAAGGTGAGGCCGCGGGAGCGGCCTCGCGTTCTCGACGGGCCGACCCGGCTGCGCCGGGAATCGACCCGCAACCGATTCGGATTCAGTCAAAACAGCCGTCCGATGCCGGACGGCTGTTGTGTTCGATGTCGCTTGCGGGTCGATCCTCGCCTGCGAGGTCGGCCCGCTCAAGAAGCAAGGCCGCTCCCGCGGCCTCTCCTCAATTCGAGCGTGCGAAGCACGCGCCCCCGCAGTCAGCCGCCTTCCGCTGCCGCGGGGCGAATCGACCCCAGCACCGCGGGGCCAGCGGCCTCGTTGGCGATGATCTGTTCGGCCACCTCTCGGCGGTGCACGTCGATCTCGCGCGGGAACTCGAACGCGATGCGGACGCGATCACCCTTGATCGCGGCGATTCGCACGATGCCGAGCGGGGCGGCGGGGTTGCCGATCACAACCTCTTCCCCTTCACGACGCGTGATCACAAGCATTGATCTGGCCTCCTGCCCATGCACATGCCGCATTCATGTCGGCACCGGGTCGTAGCCTACCCGATCGGGTGCCGGCTCCCAAGTTCGTCCATGCGAATTTGCCCAACTCCTCCAGTCTGCCGTCACCCCCCGCGGTGTTCGCGCAAGGACATTGAGGATCAGGACTTGCGGCCAAAGGCTAGGTCACGGCCTCGACCCGCGTCACCTCGGGCACGCGCTCCCTGAGATTCCGCTCGATGCCCACCTGGAGCGTCATGGTGCTGGAGGGACACCCGACGCACGCACCGTGGAATCGCACCTGAACGACGCCGTCCGGGGTCACCTCCACCAGCTCGAGATCACCGCCATCGGACTGCACGGCGGGTCGAATGAGATCGATGATGCGCTGCACGCGTTCGTGCAGCGAGGCCACGGGCGTCGGCGGGCGGGCACCGGTGAGGTCGGACATCGCGAAGCGGTTTCCTTCGTCTCGGTCGGAGGAGCGGGCCGGGAACGACCCGCGTCCATCATACGGGCACGTCGGCGCCGCCATGAGCGTTCGCGATCGAGATTGCTCGATCCGTACACTACGCCCATGTCAAGACCGATCCGCCGCAGGCCCCGCTGGCCGTTCCCGCCGATTCGTCTCGCGAGCCTGTTGGCGGTCGCCTTGGTCGTCGGATGTGCCTCCGACAAGCCGCTCGCCGACCCCATCGCGACGCTGACCAGCACCGAATCGACTCCGACGCAGCAGGAGCGGGCGATGGCCGCCCTCGACCAGGAGCCGCCGGACGACGCGTACATCCAGGCCCTCCGCCGCCTGCTGTACCAGCCGGGATACACGGTCCGCGTGCGCGAGGCGGCGCTCGACCGGCTCCTCGCCATCGACCCCGACGCTGCCCTCCGGACGCTCGAGGTCCAGATGCCGCGTCTGACCGCGCTGGACTGGCGACGACGGTTGTGCGCGATCGTGGTGGAGCGGGACTGGAAGGACATGACGCCCACCCTCGTGCGGGCGTGGGCCGCTCCGATGCCCGGTTGGGTGGATCGCGACGACCAGCGGCCGGAGCGCATCGCCCTGGAGAAGCTCTACGGAAAGAGCGGCGTTCCCGATGTCCTGTTCACGCTGTTCGTCGAGTCGAACGGGGTCACGCAGCAGAACCTCCGCGCGCGGTGCTGGGAGCTGCTGATCGCGCTCGGTCAGCGCGACCGGCTGGTCGCCCTTCTCGCCGACACCGAGGTCGCACCCAACGACGCCACGCTGGCGGACTTGCGGGTGACGGCCAGGGACCTCGGGGTCATCCCCGTCAACCGGGAGGAGATCCTTTGGGTGCGCAAGCTCCGGGAGCCGGCGCGGGCGGCCTACTGGTCGCAGGCCCGGGAGGCGGTGGCCGCGCTCGGCCCCGAGCAGCGGTCCAACCTGGAACTCCGCGATCTCGCCGTCGTGGTGGCCTTGGCGCAGGTCGATCCGGCGCTGTTGCAGGCGACGCGAGCGGAGCTCGAGGCGCGGATCGAGTCGTACCTCGCGTCCCCGGCCGCCGGTTCGACGCATCGGCTCGACTTCGCCGGCTGGTCGGGCGCGTTCCCGCAGCTCTTCTCGCAGTGGCGAGCCGAGCTCAAGTGGACCGACCTCGCGGCGATCGTTCTGGCCATCGACGCGCTTCAGACGCCGGAGGTTCGATCGCACCTCTTCGACTACGCGGACCGCGACCTCAAGGACCGCACCACCGAGTACGGCGGGATCATCCGACTCGACGAGCAGGGAAGGTTCGAGGTCGTGGAGTTCCGCCCGCGCATCAAGGGCAACGACGAGCGGTTCGAAGCGCCGCAGGACATGCTCGATGCCGGGTACACCGGCCTGTTCCACTTCCACTTTCACGCCACCAGCCGGAACAACGCCCGCTATGCCGCCCCCGCGCAGGGCGACACGCTCTACGCCGACAGCGTTCGCAACAATGCCCTCTGCTTCACCTTCATCGACGGCAGTCGGCTCAACGTCGACTTCTACCGCCACGGCGGCGTGAGCGTCGATCTGGGTGAGATTCAGCGTCCCTGAACGATCGGCGTTCGTCACCGGCTCCTGCGCCCATGCAGCTCCTCGTCATCCTTCTCGTGGCGGTCGTGCTTGGTCACGAAGGCTTGGGGAGCGCCGCGGCTCCCCTGGGGAATCTCCCGTGGTGGCTGCCGTGGATGGCCGCGTGGGGGCCCGTCCTCGTGCTGGTGATCGTCCAGGAGGCGGCGGTTCGCGTGTGTCTCTCTCGTCTCCAGCACGGTGGCGGACACCGTTTGGTGGCGACGACCGACCGCTTGCTGCGTCGCACGCCCTGGATCGCTCTGGCAACCCTCGCGATCGCGGTGTACCTGTTCGGATGGCTCGACGCGGTGCGGGCCCTGACCGGGCGAGCGATCCTGCTGGACGAGCTCCTGGCCATCCTGCCCGTCCTGGTGGTGGTGGCGGCAGCATGGTGGAGTTGGCATCCGATCGAGCGCCGCCTGCGGGAAGCCTCGCTGGTTCGAAGGCTCGACCTCGGTCTACCCATCGTGGCCATGCCGAACCGGGCGGCGTACGTCCTGCAACAGGTGCGCATCCACCTGCTGCTGCTCCTCGTTCCGGTCCTCCTGGCTGTCGGTCTGAGCGAGTTGGTGGGCCACCTCCTCGGACGTTGGCTTCCCGATCGTCCGCCCTGGGCCGATGGCGCGGCTTCCTTCGCGGCCATTGTCGTCGTGTTCGTCGGCGCGCCGGGTCTGATCCGGCTCGTGCTCGACGTGCGACCGCTTCCGCCCGGTGCGATCCGGGACGACCTCGAGGAGGTCTGCGCCGTGCACCGTGTCCGCATGGCCGAACTGCTGCTCTGGAACACGGGCGGGAGCGTCATCAACGCCGCGGTGATCGGTCTCGTGCGGCTCCTGCGATACGTTCTGCTCAGCGATGCCCTGCTCGACTCGATGAGCCGGAACCAGCTCCGCGCGGTCATGGCTCACGAGGTCGGTCACGTCCGGCTCCGACACATGATCTGGCTGGGACTGTCGCTCGTGTCGGCGATCGCGGGGGCGGCGATCGTGGTGGACCTCGCCGTCTGGCTCGCGGCCGGAAGCCGGAACACCGAGGGGACGATGCTCCTGCCGGCCTGGGCGGATGCCGTGTCGGTGCCGGTGTCGGCCGTCCTTGCCCTGGCCGTCTTCGGTTTCGTGTCGCGACGCTTCGAGCGGCAGGCCGACGCGTTCGCCGTGGCACATCTCAGCCGCGCTGAACAGCTCGGCGCCGATGGCGACGGAGAACCGCGGGTGACGCCAACGGCGGTCGAGTCGATGTGCTCGGCCCTCGAGGCGGTGGCGCAACTCAACAACGTCGATCCGGAGCGGCGGAGTTGGCGCCACGGCTCGATCCGTTGGCGCCAGCAGGCGCTGGTCGCCCTGCTGGGCTGCCCCTTGGCTCGACTTCCGATCGATCGGCAGGTTCGGATGATCAACGCGGCCAGCGCCGCTATCGTCGTGCTCGTGGCCGCGGCGACCGTCGTCGGCACGTGGGCCGAGTAGGAGGCCCGTCGGAGCGAACCATGGTCCGTTTCACGAAGATGCACGGAATCGGCAACGACTACGTCTACGTCAACGGCTTCGAGGAGACCGTGGACGATCCCGCGGCGCTCGCCGTCGCGATCGCCGACCGGCATCGCGGGGTCGGGGGCGACGGGCTCATCCTGATCCTCCCCCCCGAGGCGGGGGTTGAAGCCGATGTCCGCATGCGGATGTTCAATGCCGACGGCAGCGAGTCGGAGATGTGCGGGAACGGCGTTCGCTGTGTGGCGAAGTACGCCATCGACCATGGACTCTCCGAAAGCCGGCCCATCCGCGTCCAGACCGGTGCGGGTGTGCTCCCCATCGACTGGACCACCGATCGCGAAGGCCGTGTTTCGGACGCGACCGTGGACATGGGGACGCCGATCCTGGATCTCGCCGCGGTGCCCGTCGACGCGCAGCGCCTGCTTCGCCACGACGCCCACTCGGGCACGATCGAGGTCGAAGGGCAGCCTTGGACCTTCGTCTTCGTCTCGATGGGCAACCCGCATGCCGTCGCCTACGTGGACGACGTGGCCGCGATCGACTTGGCGCGACTGGGCCCCCTGGTCGAACGGCACGGGGCGTTCCCGCGGCGCATGAACGTGCACCTGGTCGAGGTGCATGATTCGGGCGAGGCCACGATGCGCACCTGGGAGCGGGGCAGCGGCATCACGCTCGCCTGCGGCACCGGTGCCAGCGCCGTGTGCGTTGCCGGCGTGCTCGTCGGTCGTACGGATCGGCGGCTCCTGGCGCATTTGCCAGGTGGCGACCTCGTCCTCGAATGGCGCGAAGCGGATCGTCACGTGCTCATGACCGGTCCCGCTACGGAGGTCTTCACCGGCACGTGGCAGCACGGTGGGGCCGCACGGTGCGGCAGCACCGGCGGGGAGCCGCTGAGGTGCCGCTGAGCGCCCGGGAATCGTCGCTGTGCCATCGCGTCGCGGCCCGAGCGAGCGCGCTGCTGGAGGATCTCGCGGCGCATGTGGCGATCCCGACCGGCACCGGACACGCGTCCGGCATCGACCACTACCGCGGTCTGCTGCTGGCCCGCCTCGAGGCGCTCGGCGGAACGGCGCGCCTTGTTCCCGGCGAGCCACGTCCCGCGTGGCTGCGGCTGCCGCACGCCCGCGATCCGATCGATGCGCCGCCACCCCCCACGGCGGTCGTGTCCCGGTCGGGAAGCGACGGGCCGCCCGCGATCCTGCTCGCTGGGCATCTCGACACGGTCCACGACCCCCGCGGCTCGTTCCGCGAGCTCGCCGTGGCCCCCGACGGCCTGACCGCCTCCGGCCCCGGCGCGGCCGACATGAAGGGTGGCATTCTCATCGCGGTGGCGGCGCTCGAGTGCCTCGCGGAGGAGGGACACGACCTCGGGTGGACGTTCGTCCTGAACGCGGACGAGGAGATCGGATCGTTCCAGTCCGCGGCGGCATTGCGGGAGGCGGCGACCGTCCACCGTGTCGGCCTGGCCCTCGAACCGGCGTTGCCGGACGGCTCGCTGGTCATCGAGCGCATGGGCACCGGCATGTTCCGCATCGACGCCCACGGTCGCGCCGCCCATGTCGGTCGCGAGTTCGCCCGCGGGGCCAGCGCGGTGTACGCGTTGGCGCGCACGATCACTCGCATCGAGGCGATGGTCGATCTCGAAGCGGGTCGCATCCTGAACATCGGTCCGATCGAGGGGGGATCCGTCGTGAACGCGGTGCCCGATCACGCGGCCGCCTGGGGGAACGTCCGCTTCCGCGACGCCGCGACGCAGAGCGCACTCGAGCAGGAGGTCCTGGCGCTGGCGACCCGCGGCGATGCACTGCCCTCGATCGACGTGCACGCGATCTTCAACCGACCGGCCAAGCCGTTCACGCCGCCGGTCCAGCGGTTGGCCCGCTTCGTTCGCGACACGGCCGAAGACCTCGGCCAGACGATGCCCTTCGCGTCGACCGGCGGCGTGTGCGACGGAAACATCCTGCAGGAAGCGGGCTTGCCGACGCTGGACACGCTCGGCGTGCGCGGGGGGAATCTCCATCGCAACGACGAGTACATCGAGGTCTCCAGCCTCGTTGACCGGTGCCAGTTGCTCGCAACCCTGCTGCTCCGACTCTCGCTCGGGCTCGACCAGGCGCTCGAGCCCCAGGAACGGGCGGAACCGCCGGGCCGGCCGCGAAACGCCGGCTGAACCGCGGTCCTTCGGCAGCCGATCCCCAACCTGGTTTACGATTCCGGGTCCGACCGCCAACTCCCGCATGCCCCGCCTCGGCGATGCCGCCATTCGCGGGGAGACGCGAACCGAACGATGCTGGCCACTTCCGTGGCCGATCCCCACACGACCGAAAGCCCTCCGATGACGACCCACGCCACGCCGACCCCTGCCGCACGCACCTCATCGTCCAACCCCGATCCAGGCGGAACCAAGGCCGCGGCCCTGATGGCCAGCAAGGCCGTCTCCGCGTCGATCGATGCCCTCGTCGAGGAACTGCGCCGCCACCAGTCGGCGCTGACCGGTGCCCGACCGGCCACGGCAGCGTTGCAGGAGACGTACGAGTCGTGGTTGGCCCGCCACGCCGAGGCCCGAGGCAAGGCCGCGCTGTATCCCTACGTCGGCTCGGGCATCGGCAACGGTGCCTTGGTGGAGCTGGCGGACGGAAGCGTCAAGTGGGACATGATCAACGGCATCGGCGTGCACATGTTCGGGCACAGCGATCCCGACATGGTGGCCACGGCGCTCCGCGCCGCGATGTCCGACACGGTCATGGAGGGCAACCTCCAATTCAACGCCGACAGCATCGTGTTCGCCGAGACGCTGGTCGCGGAGGCGGCGCGCGGGTCGCGGTTGCGCCACTGCTTCGTCACGAACTCCGGATGCATGGCCAACGAGTCGGCGCTCAAGATCTGCCTGCAGAAGAACCATCCGGCGCCGCGGGTGATCGCGTTTGCGGACTGCTTCATGGGACGCTCGACGACCATGGCCCAGATCGGCGACTCGGCCGCCGGCCGCGTGGGTCTGCCGCTCAACGTGCTCGTCGACTACATGCCGTTCTACGACCCCGAGCACGGCACCCGTTCGATCGACTACGCCGTCTGGCACCTGCGCCAAATGATCGCCCGCTACCCCGGCCAATACGCCTGCTTCGTGATGGAGCTGGTGCAGGGCGAAGGCGGATTCAACCAGGCGCCGCGGGAGTACTTCGTCGCGCTGATGGAGGTGTGCAAGGAGCATGGCATCGCCGTGTGGGCGGACGAGGTCCAGACGTTCGGGCGCACCGAGTCGATGTTCCACTTCCAGCAGCTCGACCTGGGGGCGTACGTGGATGTGGCCACGATCGGCAAGATGAGCCAGGCGTGCGCCGCGATCTACAGCGAGGAGTACAACCCCAAGCCCGGCCTCCTCAGCGGCACGTTCATCGGCGGCGCCGTCGAACTGCAGGTGGGCGCGCGCGTGCTGGAGCGCATGCGCGACGGCGGCTACTACGGCCCCGACGGCCGCAACGCCCGGCTCCAGGAGGCGTTCCGGGCCCGGGCCGCCAAGCTGGTCGAGTCCCATCCGGAGTGGTTCACGCCCGTCCCGCATCCCAGCGGACTGCGCCGCGTCAACACGCCGTACTTCGGCGGGGTCGGCGGCATGATGCGCCTGACGCCGTTCGGCGGCGACAAGGGCATGGTGACCAAGGCGCTCGCGGCGATGTTCGAGGAGGGCGTGGTGGCGTTCTACTGCGGACACGGGCCGTTCCACGTGCGATTCCTGCCGCCGGTCGGCGTGATGGAGCCCGACCACTTCGACGAGGTGTTCGAGATCACGGAGCGCGCGTTCGCCCGCGTTGCCGCCGGCTGAGCGTCGGCGCGGTACGCTGTTCCATCCCCGATGGCACCGATTCCCGGCGGCGGGGGGGTCCGCTCGTCAACCATGTTCGTGATCCGTCAGGCCACCCTCGACGACGTTCCGACGCTGCTCAAGCTGGCGAAGATGGTCCATTTCATCAATCTGCCGCCGGACAAGGACATCATCGCGTCGAAGATCGCGCGGAGCCGCCTCAGCTTCTCGGGGCAGGCCGAGAGCGAGCGCGACCGCGAGTTCATGTTCGTGCTGGAGGACGTGGACAGCGGCAACGTGGTCGGCACCAGCGCGGTCCTGTCGTGCATCAGTTGGCCGGGACATCCCCACACCTTCCTGAAGGTGCGGAAGCGGCACCTCTTCAGCGAGGATCTCCAGTCGGGGGCGGTGCACATCACCTTGGAGCTCGGCACGGACGAGTCCGGACCGAGCGAGATGGGCGGGCTGATCCTTGCGCCCGGCTACCGTGGCCACAAGGAGCGATTGGGGTCGCTGCTCAGCCAGATCAGGTTCCACTACATCGGGCTGCACCGCGAGTGGTTCGCCGAAACGGTGATCGCCGAGCTGATGGGCGCCCTGACGCCGGACAGCCGGACGCTGCTCTGGGAGTACCTCGGCCGGCGCTTCATCAACCTCGAGTACGCCGAGGCGGATCGATTCTGCCAGCACAGCAAGGAGTTCATCACCCAGCTCTTCCCGCCCGGCGAGATCTGGACCTGCCTCCTGCCGGCCGAGGCCCGCAGCCTGATCGGGCGGGTGGGGGAGGAGACCAAGCCCGCCCAGTCGATGCTCGAGGCGCAGGGATTCCGCTACCACGATCACGTCGATCCCTTCGACGGGGGTCCGTATGTCGGTGCGACCCGCGACGACATTCCGCTGGTTCAGGCCACTCGAACCGCGACGCTCGGCGATCCGGTCGCGGTCACCGACGACCGCTACGACGCGGAGGCCTTCCTCAGCTACGAGAGCGAGAACGGATTCCGGGCCCTTCGCAGTCGAATCTGGCTGCACGGCGACCACGTCTCGATTCCGGCCGAGGCCGCCGGACTCCTCGGCGCTCAGCCGGGCGAAACAATCGGAGTGACGCCGCTCCGGGCCCGGTCCGCGAAGGCGACGCGAGGCGCCACGGGACGCCAGCCGGCCCGCGCCGCATCCGCCAGCGCAAAGAAGTCCTCGGCGCCTTCTCCATCCGTCGGAACGGCGGGCCGCAAGCGATCGGGTCGGAAGGCATGACGCACATGATCACGACCGATCCCATGCTCCAGCATGCTCCGAGCGACTACATCGGCGGGTCGTTCCGTCGGCTGGAGGAGCATGGCGCTGGCGCGGTGGTCGAGTCTCGCGATCCCGCCGATCCGGATCGGGTGGTGTGGCGGGCCGCCACGGCGCTCGCCCATGTGGACGATGCCGTCCAAGCGGCACACGACGCGCTTCCGGCATGGCGCCGTCTGCCGATTGCGGAGCGCGTGGAGATCCTGCGCCGATGGCAGCAGCTCACGCGCGAGCGTGCCGACGCGTTGGCCGGACTCATCACCGACGAGATGGGAAAGACGCTCGCGGAGAGCCGCTTCGAGGCGAAGGCGCTCGCCGACAAGGTGGACATCACCCTCGACCCGATCAGCCTGGGGCGGATTGCCGACTACCAGGTGCCGGTCGGCGCCTCGCGCACAGGGGACTGCCGCTTTCGACCGCACGGCGTGATGGCGGTCATCGGCCCGTTCAACTTCCCGGCGCACCTGCCCAACGGGCACTTCGTGCCCGCCCTGCTCCTGGGCAACACGGTGGTGCTCAAGCCGTCGGAGAAGACGCCCGGCGTCGGGCAGGCTCTCGCGGAGCTGATGCACGAGACGGGTCTGCCGCGCGGCGTGTTCAACGTGGTGCAGGGCGGACCCGCGACCGCCAGCCGCCTCGTGGGACACGACGGCATCGACGGCATCCTGTTCACCGGATCGTGGCCGGTGGGCCGGCGGATCCTCGAGGCCAACCTCGATCGGCCGGGACGGATCGTGGCGCTTGAAATGGGCGGCAGCAATCCGGCGGTGGTGATGCCGAGCGCGGATCTCAAGCAGGCCGTCGTCGAGTGCGTGCGGGCGGGCTTCGCCACCTCGGGGCAGCGGTGCACCTGCACCCGTCGCGTGATCGTCCACCGTGCGGTGGCCGATCGCTTCGTGCCGCTCTTGTGCAAGGCGGCGTCGACCCTGCTCGTGGGTCCGGGCCGCGCGTCGGAGCCGGTCTTCATGGGACCGGTCGTCAGTGCCGCCGCCGCCGATGCGGTGCTGCGGGCGCAAGAGCGCTTGGTCGCGTCGGGAGCGAGGATCCTCCTCGAATCCTCGCGGCTCGACCGGCCGGGACACTTCGTCACGCCGGGCATCGCGCAGGTCGAACGGTTCGAACCCGAGCGCGACGAGGAGGTGTTCGGTCCCCTGGTGCAGCTGGCGGTGGTGGACGAGCTGGACGAGGCCATCGAGCAGGCGAACGCCAGCCGGTACGGTCTCGCCGCATCGGTCTTCACCGCCGACGACGCGGAGTGGGACGCGTTCTTCGATCGCGTGCGGGCCGGTTGCATCAACCGCAACACCGGCACTGCCGGCGCGAGCAGCAAGCTGCCCTTCGGCGGACTCGGCCACAGCGGGAACCACCGTCCCGCGGCGGCGTTCAGCGTCGACTACTGCGCGTTCCCCGTGGCCAGCATGGTGGAGACCAGCCGCGACGTGAGCGTGCCGGCGGGCATGTTGTGGGACGAGAATTGGTAGGGGACGCGGGGCACCAACGCATCGAGGGTTGAGGATCGGGTGCCACGGCCATCCTGGCCGTGCGCGGGGTATCGACTCGACGGGTGCCACGGCCATCTTGGCCGTGCGCGGGGTATCGACTCATCGGGTGCCACGGCCATCCTGGCCGTGCGCATGGTCATCGTGCGTTCCGCACGGCCAGGATGGCCGTGGCACCCGCCGGCGCAGCCGGTTGTTGCTCCTTGGCCGCCTGGCGCGCCTCGTCGCGCACCAACTGCTTCGCCCGTTCGACGGCGTCGATCACCTGCTGCGCGGTGTAGCTGTCGCTCTTGAACACCACGGCGCCGTCCACGGTGCCGTCGGGTGCGAAGACGACGAGGAGCGGGATCGTGATCCGACCTACGGCCCGCAGCATGTCGTTTCCGGCCTCGTTGTTGCCGGTGATGTCCACCTTGATCGGGACCACGCCGTTCTCCCGCCTGAGCAGCGAGGAGACGTTCTCGGGAAAGAGCATCGTCGTCTCGAGCGCCTTGCAGTTCAGGCACCACTCGGCGGTGAAGTCCATGACGACCACGTTTCCCTCGGCCAAGGCCTTCTCGAACGCCTTGGGCGTGTAGTACACCCAGTTGATCGGTCCGTGGCGGGTCTGCGAGACGCCGATGAACACCGAGACCAGCATGACGATCGCGCCCAAACCGCCGAACGCCAGCCGTTTGACGTGCGAGGGCGTGATGCGCAGTGTGCGCCACAGGAGCCATGCGCCGGCCACGACGCCGAACGCCGCGACGACCCACCAGAACGCCTTGCTCGGCGGCTGCGGCGCCTCGGTCAGCAGGCCGCTGATCCCGGCGCCGATGAAGTACGTCGCGGCGGCCAGCAGCAGCAGCCCCATGACCTGCTTGATCAGCTCGCTGGCCGGACCCGAACGGGGCATCCGGTTCACCAGATGCGGGAACGCGGAGAGGACCAGGTACGGCAAGGCCATGCCCGTTCCGATCGCCGCGAACACGGTCAGCGTCGTGCCCGGCCGCTGGGTGGCTGCCCACGCCGCGGCCGCGCCCATGAGCGGCGCCGTGCACGGTGTCGAGAGCACGGCGGTCATCACCCCGAATCCGAAGGAGCCGGTGTGTGTCTCGTGGCTGGGGTTGATGGCGTACACCCACTGCGGAAGGGAAACGGAGAAGAACCCCGCCATGCCGACCGCCATCACGGCGATGACCACCCCGACGCCGATCGTGAAGAGCGGAAGCTGGAAGAGCTGGTTCGCCGACTTGAACCACGTCACGCTCGCCACCAGGGCGCCAAGGCCAAGCCAGAATCCGATCACGCCGAGGCTCATCGAGACGCCGAGCGCGAAGCAGCGACGGGGGTTCCCGGCCGCGGAACTGAGTCCCATGATCTTCAGGGGAATCACGGGGAGCACGCACGGGGTCAGGTTGAGCAGGAACCCGCCCGCGGCCGCCACCAGGAGCAGCAGCGAGAACCCGAGCCACCCGGAGACGTCGATCGAAAACGCCTTCCCGAAAACGTCGAACTCGACCAGGGCGGGCGCCTTCACCCCAGCTCGGATCTTCCCGAACGCGGCCGGATCGAACGCCGCGAAATCGGGATCGACGCTCGCCGCCACGCCGCCGGTTGCGGTTTCGACCACCTTCACCTCGACGGGTACCTCCACCGTCGCCGGTGCCAGGCACTGCGAGTCGTCGCACGCCTGGAACGACACGCTCAACACGAACCTGGAGGCGCCGAGCGGCGCATCGGCGTCGATCGTGATGGGGAGATAGGCGACCGCCCTTCCCTCGAAGACGGCATATGTCAGGAGCCCGTCGCCCACGTCGGCCTTGACGCCGTGCACCTCCGGCCACTGGAGGTAGTCGAGATGCGGAACGAGACCGGGCGCAGGCTTCGACACCGCGACCTCGGTGTGCACCGCGCTGTCGAACCGGGCGAACTCGCCGCCCATCGGCCGGTCGTTGGTCCAGACATGCCAGCCGGGTTCGATGTCCACCACGATCTTGGCCACGAGGTCGCCGCCGCGCGGAACCTCCGGTGAAGCAGGCGTCGCGGCCACGCTCACCACGCCCGTCGAATCGCGGAAGCCCATGGAGGGTTCGGAGGCATCGTCCACGCCCCGGCCGAACCCGGGGATCTGGCTGGCGAGCGTGGACGCCGGCAGGGCGGTGCCCAGCAGGCTGGAAAGCAGCAGGAGGGCGAACATTCGTCGGTGCATCGAGGCTTGTCTCCAGCGACCCGGCCGAGGTTCCGATCCAGGTAGGGAAAGATACACGCTGTCCCCGACCGGCCGGCTCGCACGACTGAACGGCCGGAACGCCCCGGTCATTTCACCCAAACCGTCTCAAGGGCGCCCCGCCCCGCCTCCGATAAGTACGGATGCGGCCACCCGGCCGGATGCCACCATGGCCGACGTTCTCGACCAATCCGAAGTGGATGCCCTGATGGATGCGGTGGCGACCGGGGAGGTCG
>JAGQOG010000517.1 GCA_020427695.1 Phycisphaerales bacterium | reverse complement strand
TGGCGGCGCTTTGGCTGCTGCTGCGTGGGGCACGGTCCGAGGGTTGGGCTGGCGCGCTGCGTGCTGGATGGATCATGCGGCGGTCTCGGGCCTGACGTCCTTCTCGCTCCGGGTTGGGTCGATGGTGGAGCGGCGCCTTCCAGGTGTCGCCGATCCCACGGTATCGATGCCACTGGGATCCGGTCGTCATCGATTCGGGCACGGCGGGGTTGCTGCGTGCGGAGCCCGAAGGATCAATTCCGCTTGATTCCCGGGTCACATGGTCTAGGCTGGCCCCGGATTGCGCCTATGCGGGTGCGGCACCCGGTCCTGACCCGCCTGACGTGCCGGATGCCATCACCGCGAAGCGGCGACGAAGACGGGAGACGGGCCGAGTGGGGTGGTTCAACCCGTCGGCCGAGCGGGTGGGCGTCGGGGGAGCCGGCGTCGGACAGGCTCCGACGCGCAGCGTTCGAACCGGCAACCGGGAGGCGGCCTGATGCGCGACGCGCGTGCCGACAAGCTCCGAGTCACCGACGTGCGCGGCATCTTCGAGCGGGCCGTGCAACTGGATGGCGGATCGCGCGAAGCCTTTCTCGACTCGGCCTGCGGTTCGACGGAGCTCCGATTGCGGATCGAGCGCATGCTGCGGGCGCACGCGCTGGGCGACAGCTGGCTGCTCCAGCACCCGATCGCGCTGGCCGGAGGCACACTCGCTTCGGACGCCGACGTCGCGACCGATCCGACCCAGGTCGGAAGATACGAGATCGTGCGGCGGATCGGGGTCGGCGGCATGGGTGTGGTGTACGAGGGGCGCCAATCGTCGCCCAGCCGTCCGGTCGCCATCAAGGTGATGCGCTGCCACCTCGGGTCGCCATCGGCGGTGCAACGGTTCCGGCAGGAGGTCGAGATTCTCGGCCGACTCCGGCATCCAGCGATCGCCCAGATCTACGACGCGGACATCCAGCACGGCGAGCGGGACGGCGTGCCCTTCTTCGTCATGGAGCTTGTGGCCGACGCCCTCCCGCTGACCCGGTATGTGCGGAAGCACCGATGCACGCTTCCCCAGACCCTGAGCCTGTTCGCCCAAGCCTGCGACGGCGTCCATCACGGGCACCAGAAGGGCGTCGTGCATCGCGATCTCAAGCCGGACAACATCCTTGTGGACGGCGGCGCGAGTCCGAAGGTCATCGACTTCGGTGTGGCGCGGATCATCGGCGCCGACGAGCTGTACCGGACCACGGTCTCCGAGCTGACGGGATTCCTCGGCACGCTTCAGTACATGAGCCCGGAGCAGCTCACGCTGCCCGCCGACGTCGACATCCGTGCCGACGTCTACGCCCTGGGCGCGATCCTCTACGAGCTGCTTGCCGACTCGCCGCCCCACGAGCTTCGCAACGTCCCCGTGGGCGAGGCGATCGGGGCGGTGCTCGGGGGCGTCGTGCCCCGCCTGTCGGCGCGCGCACCGGAGGTTCCAAGGGATCTCGAGAGGATCGTGAACAAGGCGATCGAGCCGGACCGCGAGAATCGGTACCAGTCGGCGGCCGAACTGGCGACGGAAGTGCGCCGATACCTGCGTCGGGAACCGATCCTGGCGCGACCCCCCAGCGCCAGGTATCAGCTCTGGCTGGCGGTCAGGAGGCATCGGGCCGCGGCGACGATCATTGCTGCACTTGCGGTCGCACTCCTCGCCACCACCGTCGCCTCCGTGTCGTTCGGCGTCCAGGCGACGCGGGCTCGCGACGAGGCGCAAAGCCAACTCGTTCACACCAGGTCCGCGGAACAGTCCATCCGTCGGTCGATCGACTCCGCCCCGATCCGGAGGGGCGGGATGCCGGCCCGGGCGGATCATCTCAACGAGATCGCCTGGAATCTCGACCACGGACTCATCGTCGACAACCCCCGGTCCCAGGTCGCCATTCGTCAGGGACTCGCCTTCGGGTACTTGCGGCAGCGGCTCCTCCACGCGGGTGAAGCCCAGGCGCTCGCAGCACTCGCGCTCAGCGAGAAGGCACTTGGTCCGGACGACGACGAAACCTACTACAGCTACCTGCGCGTCTTGGCGAACAGGAGGGGGCTCCTGTCCGTGTGGAGTCAAATCCAGCCGCGATGGGACGTCTCGACGGACTCCATCGAGAATGCAATTCGCCTGCATGGCCCCGACGATCCGCTGGTCTCCGAGGGATACATCAGGTACGTCCTGTGCATGCCGGCCTTGGAGTCCTTCCCCGTGCTGAGCGCGTGGATCGACCAGCAGGTCCGCCGTCATGGTGCCGAGAGCGAGAATGCCCGCTACGCGCGGTGGCGACAAGCTGCGGCCGAGGGGATCACCGGTCGACTCGAGGAGGCGATTCCGCCGCTGATCGAGGCGGTCCAGTACTACGAGCAACACCCGTTCGTGCCGGGCGAGGATCGTGAACAGCTGGAGCTGTTCCGGATCTGTTTGGGCGCTGCCTACCTCGACCTTGGGCTGGACGCCGAGGCGCTCGACGCGGTCGATCCCTCGGCCCACCCTGACCTGGACCGGATCATGTGGAAGAACCCGCTCGAGGCCGTCAATGTGCATGCGATGGCCCTGGTTCGGCTCGGAAGGCTCGACGAGGCCGAGCACGAGCTTCGGCCTGCGCTGGAGACGGCATGCGCCTACCTGGGCAACAACGGTCCTGCTGCTCAACTGCTCGCGGGCACCCTCGTCGAGGCGCTCCGCGAGCAAGGCGAACTCGACGAGGCGTGGGCGGTCGCGGCGCAACTCGATCAGGTCGGACCGGTGTACGAGGTCTGGACGCTCTTGAGCCTGGCAAGGCTGGCGATCGACTCGAAGGACTTCGATGCCGCGCTCGGGCATGCACAGGCCATCCTCGACACGGTGCAACTCGTGCCGGAGGAACGGAACGTCGCCCTGGCCTACGGCAGGCTCGTGCTCGCCGAAGCCATGATCCGATCTGGAGCGACCGAGGATGCCGAGGGTCCGCTCCGCGGAGCGATCAACACGTTCGAGGCCACGAGCCGTCCGGCGCACCCCGCGCTGGCACAGGCATATCGCCTGCTCGGCGAGGTGATGGCCGCGACCGGAGATGAGCGGACGGCGGAGGATGCGCTCGACAGCGCCCTTGCGCTCGACCTCGAGTGGCGCGGTCCCGATGCGCGGAACACGGCGGTCTCGAGGTTCGCGCTGGGACGGTTCCTCGCCACCGTGGGACGTGTCGACGAGGCGCACGCCGAATTCGACGAGGCAGAGCGGATCCTCCGGCTCAGTCCGTATGCGGAAGGGCTGTGGCTTCCGCGTGTGCAGGCGGAGCGAGCCCTCGTCGTCCAGTGACCGACGCGCAAGATCCGGGCGGAGAGCGAGGCTTGGGCCAGAGCCAGCCACGAACCGATGCGATCCCCGAGAATGGGCTGGCCCGGATTCGAACCGGGGTCTTGTCGATTATGAGTCGATGGCTCTAGACCGCTGAGCTACCAGCCCGAACGGCAGCCCAAGGGTCGGAGATGGGCCGCGCAGGGGCGATTGTACGGGGTGGCGGAATGGGGGCACGGGCCGCCCTGCTGGCCTCGATCGTTGCCGGGTTGGGGGGTCGGGGCTGGATCGGCGGGAATCACGGGGTAGGCTTGAGGGTCGTATCGCGACGGCGAGCGTCCGGTCCGAGTGCCCCGGTGGGTCGCCACGGGAAGAGCGGTGAAGCAAGCATGATTCGAGCGTCGAGCATCGGTGGTGGCGTGCGCGCGATTCGGACCGCCGGACAGGTTGCCGGAAAGGTCGCGGCTTGGGGCGTCGTGCTTGGCGCGCTCCAGGTGGCCGCCCTCCCTGCGCATGCCGACACCGAGCTGTGCGAAGACCGCTACGGCGATGCCGGATCGCTCCCGATGGGAGCGATCAGGCCTCCGGGCAGCGGGAGGATCACGGCCATCAACGGCCAGATCGGCGTTCCGGTTCCGGCGGACGGCATCGAGATCGACACCGAAGATCTGTACCTGGTGCAGATCCTGGCCCCCGTCGAGTTCCAAGCCAAGACCGTTCTTCCGCTCAACGGCGACCAGCTCGATACGGCGCTTTGGCTCTTCGACGCGTGCGGCCACGGACTCCTCGCGAACGACAACTCGTTCGAGGATCCGACCAGCGGCTTCTCGTTGCTGCTGCCGTTCTCGACGCCGCCCGATCGAACCGGCACTGTGCTCGTGCAGCCGGGGGTGTACTACCTCGGCCTCTCCGGGACGGGCAACATCCCGGTCAGCGCGGCGGGACCGATCTTCCAGTTCGCGAAGCCCACGGAGATCTCGGGGCCGGATGGTCCAGGTGGACCGCTGCCGCTCGCGCAGTGGGTGCAGAATCCGGCGATCGGCGAGTACCGGATCGAGCTCGAGTCGGTCTACTTCCTCGGCTTCCAGTCGAACTGCCCTGCCGACCTGGACGGCAGTGGCGTGGTGGACGGCGCCGACCTCGGTGTGCTGCTGGCGAATTGGGGCCCGTGTCTACCGGGCTGCAACATCGATCTGAATCAGGACGAGATGGTGGACGGCGCCGATCTCGGCGTGATGCTCGGCTCGTGGGGGAAGTGTCCGCCGCCGATGGGCTCGACCTGCGGCCTCCCCGATGCCGGCGACTGCTTCCTCGCCAACGGAACGCCCGGCTGCGAGAACGCCTGCTGCTGCACGCAGCTCTGTGCCATCGACGTGTTCTGCTGCGAGGTCGAGTGGGATGGGCTGTGTGCGGCGCAGGCCGTTGACGTGTGCGTGGGCGGGAAGGGGTAGCGGGTGGAGGCCGGGCGCTGGTCGTGCGTTGCGAGCGCCGTTGCACGACGAGGGTATCAGGTATCGGGTATCAGGTAGCGGGTATCGGCAAACGCTGTGCGCACACTGCGAGGGCGGACCGGGTTCGCCCTCTGAGCCGGCGCCATCCGTTCGCTGGCAACCGCCACCTGATACCCCCGATCGTTCGACTCGCAAACGCACCGTCCCTCGCTCCCACCCGTCCTCTCACCCCAAGAACATCGACCGCGTTCCCATCGTCTCCGCCAACATCCGGTGGGCCCGAGCGCGCAACATGTACGTGGCGCCGACGGTCTTGCCGAGGCTGGACGCCACCTCCTCGATCGGCTGGCACAGGAGGTCGTAGTTGGTGATGACGGCACGATGCGTGGCGGGGAGCCGTTCGATCGCGGCCGTCAGCGCCGCGAGCGCCTCCGCGCGGGACACCACGCCGCTGGGCGAGTTGCCGGTGTTCGTTACGGCGCCGAGGAGGGTCTCGAGCGACCGCTCGGGACCGGGATTGATGCGCTGCCGTCCGCCGCCGCGCTTTGCGGCCTCCAACATGGCGATCGCGTCGAGCATCGCATTCTTGGCCAGGCGACTGAGCCAAGCCAGAAACGCTCCCGTGCCATGTGGCTCGAAGCGACGAATGCCCATGAACGCGTCGGAATACGCCTGCTGAAGCACGTCGTCCACGGAGAGGAGCGACTGCCACTGGCGCGGAAACGTCGCGGTGATCCGTCCGCGGACCACGCCACCGTGCTCCTCGAGCAGAGCGACCAGCGCGTCCTCGTCGCCGGCCACCGCTCGCCGCACGAGGGCGAGCTCGCGGTCGTCGGGGGATGGTGGGGGAGCAGGGGGTTGGTCCATGGCGGATGGGGCCGCCTGGGACCCCGGGATGCTTGCGATGGTATCGCGCGAACGTTGACGCCACGTGGCCGAGCCGTGGCGAGAAGGGCGGGTATACTCGGCGCTTCTTGTGACGTGGCCGAAGTGGCGGAATTGGCAGACG
>JAGQOG010000516.1 GCA_020427695.1 Phycisphaerales bacterium | reverse complement strand
CCCACCCGCCCTCCAAGCAACCGCGCCACCTGATACCTGATACCCCTCGCCAGACCTCCGAACACCCACGGGGATCGAGATCGCCCCACCCGTCGTCCGTGCAGACGTGCCCACCCACCGGATACCCCTCGCGACGTGTTCGACCACCGCGCGGGCGAATCTGCGCCCCACCCGTCCTCCGTGCAATCGCATCCCCCCCTGCCTGAAACCCCCTCCGGTCCCTGCCCAAGAAGCACGGCAGGTGGACGGGCGAGACCGACGGGGATCCACCCGTTGAAGGAGCAACCCCGATGATCACCACCGCACACGTCTACACCTGGCTCTTCATCCACTTGGGCGTCTTCCTGGTCGCCGCCGCCTACTACGCGGTCGGGGCCGCGGTGCTGCCTCGACTCACAGCCCGCAGCGAGGCGCGCTTCGCCCGCCGCCCGTGGCTGCCCGCCCTGGTTGGTGTGGCGGTCTCCGTTCCCTGGGTCGTGATCGGGATCGCGCTGCTCCCCGGCGGTGGACCGAAGGCGCTCGTCGGCGCGATTCTGCTTGGCCTCTGGATGGTCGCGGGCCTGGTTGGCGGCGCGGGCATGGCCCAGCACATCGGGCGGCTCGGCAGTGCGCCGACCGGTTGGTGCACGGTGGCGCGCGGCGGGCTGCTCATTGCGCTCACCTGGGCCCTGCCGATCGTCGGGTGGGTTGTCATGCTGCCGCTCTCGCTCGCCACCGGTCTCGGGTGCCTGGTCCTCGGGCCCTTCGGTCGCGGTCAGAGCGTGCCGCTCGAGGCGGTGGCCGCGGCGCCCGGCGCGATGGTTTGAATCGATTGTTCGGAAGCCGCATCTGGCGGCAGGCCAACTCGGAGTGCTCCGCCATGCCCGACCGTCGGACCTTCCTTCGCGAGATCGGTTGGGGCGGGTCCAGCCTCGTGCTCGTTGGCCTCGCGGGCTGCGACCGGGCGAACGAATCGCTGCTGGCCCTGCTCGCGCCGGAACCCGAAGGCGACCGCCGTCCTCCCGATGGTGCGGGCATCGATGCCGTCACCCATGTGCTGAACCGCGTGGCATGGGGGCCGCGCCCGGGCGACTACCGCCGGGTGGAGGGCATGGGGATCGACGCCTTCATCGATGAGCAACTGCATCCCGAGACGATCGCCGACCGTCGGTGCGAGCTGAGGGTGAACGAGATCGAGACGCTCCAGCTCCCGCGCGGCGAGCTGTACGAGTGCTCGCCGGCGGAACTCCAGCGCGATCTCGCCCGCGCCAAGCTCCTCCGCTGCGTCTACAGCCGTCGTCAGCTCCTCGAGGTGATGGCGGACTTCTGGAGCGACCACCTCAACATCGCCGCCCAGAAGGGCGAGTGCCGTTGGATGCGATTCGCCGACGAGCGCGAGGTCGTTCGTCCTCACGCCCTCGGACGGTTCCGCGATCTCATCCGGGCCAGCGCCGTCAGTCCGGCGATGCTCGTCTACCTCGACGGGCATGACAACAAGGTCGTGCATCCCGAGGATCGTCCCAACGAGAACTACGCCCGGGAGCTGCTCGAGCTGCACACCTTGGGGGTGCACGGCGGGTATACGCAGCGCGATGTCATGGAGGCCGCCCGGTGCCTCAGCGGATGGACGTACGGTCACGATTGGCGGCGGTTCTTCACCTCCCGGGTGGCGTTCGACCCCGAGCGCCACGATCGCGGCGAGAAGGAGGTGTTGGGGATCCGGGTGCCGGCGGGCGGCGGCGCCGACGATCTCGATCGGCTTCTCGACATCCTCTGCGCCCATCCATCGACGGCCCGCCACATCGCCGCGAAGCTCGTCCGGGCGTTCGTCGGCGACCCTCCGCCCCCTGGCGCCGTGTCGTCGGCGGCCGCGGTCTTCGCGTCGTCGGGGGGGGACGTGCGGGCCACGCTCGGACACCTGTTGCGTTCGCCGGAGTTCGCGGAGCGTCGAGGAAACCTCTTCAAGCGGCCACAGCGATTCGTGGTCTCGGCGCTGCGCGCGATCGACGCCCGCACGAACGGCGGCGCGGAACTCGTAGTGCACCTGCGGCGCATGGGACAGGCGCCGTACGAACATCCGTCGCCCGACGGGTATCCGCTCGAGCAGGAGCCCTGGATCGCCACGCTTCTCTGGCGCTGGAACTTCGCGCTCGATCTCGTGCGCAATCGCATTCCCGGAACCCGCGTCGATCGCGACGCCCTGGCCGGCGCCCGCCCGAGCGCCGGCTCCGGTTGGGACGCCCCGTACCGGAACATCCTCGGTCGTTCGCTCACGCCGCTCGAGCGCGAGGTGCTCTCCGGCGCTGGCGACGACGCCCTGGCCCTCGCACTGGCGGCCCCCGCCTTCCAGTGGCACTGACCGTCGCTTCCCCGCACGACGAACGGAGTCGAAGGACATGTCGAGCGAACAGACGCTGGTGGTTGTCTTCCTGCGTGGCGGCGCCGACGGACTCTCGATCGTGGCGCCGGTGGGCGACGATGCGTACCATCGAGCGCGTCCGAGCACCCGCGTCGCTCCGGCCGACACCATCGACCTCGACGGATACTTCGCGTTGCATCGCGCGCTCGAACCGCTGCATCGCCACTTCGTCGAGGGGCGGCTCGCGATCCTCCACGGCGCCGGATCCGCCGACACCACGCGCTCGCACTTCGAGGCCCAGGACTTCATGGAGCACGCCGGCGACACCGGCGGCGGCTGGCTGGCCCGCTACCTTCGGGCCCGAGGACCCGCCTCCTCGGCACTCGACGCGGTGGCCATCGGAGCGGTGCAGCCCGAGTCGCTCCGCGGCTCGCCGGGCGGTGCGGTGTTCGAGTCGATTCGCGAGTTCGCCGTGGGTGGCGACGATCCAGCGTTGTTGGAGCACTTGGCGCGGCTCTACGCCGTGGATCCGGGGCCGCTCGGCGCGGCGGCCACGGTCACCATCGAGGCGGCGCGGCGCCTGCGTGCGCTGCGACTGGTCGACGAGCCGCCCGCAAACGGCGCTTCCTACCCCGATACGCGCTTCGGTCGGGGACTCCGCGAGATCGCCCGCCTCGTCAAGGCCGAGATCGGCGTGACCGCGACCACCATCGACATGGTCGGCGGCGGCCTGGGATGGGACACGCACTTCCTCCAGGCGCAGTTCGTCCCCGACCTTCTGCGCGAGTTGGGGGAGGGCCTCGACGCCTTCTGGCGGGATCTCGACCGGCACCGGGAGCGCGTCACCACCGTCGTCATGACCGAGTTCGGACGCCGCGTCGCCGAGAACACGAGTTTCGGCACCGACCACGGCAGCGGGAGCGTCATGTTCGTCCTCGACGAGAACGTCGGCACGGTCGGACGGCGTCCGGCCGCGGTCGAGAGCGGATGGCGCGACCTGTCCGACGAACGCCTCGTCGGGCCCGGCGACGTGCCCGTCACCATCGACTACCGCAACGTGCTCGCCGGCGTGCTGGGTCGGCACGCGCCGGGTCTCGATCCGGAACAGGTGTTTCCGGGGCTGCGCTCCGCGAACGCGAGCTGAGTCGATCCGCCCGCGGCTCCGCTCACATCCGGCTTG
Source organism: Phycisphaerales bacterium (assembly GCA_020427695.1). Lineage (GTDB taxonomy): Bacteria > Planctomycetota > Phycisphaerae > Phycisphaerales > SM1A02 > JAGQOG01. The sequence continues at coordinate 2,227 of JAGQOG010000516.1, read as the reverse complement.
CGGCGAAGTTCCAGTCCACCAGGCCCATCCACGCCTTCACGTAGTCGGCGCGGCGGTTCTGATACGACAGGTAGTAGGCGTGCTCCCAGACATCGCACGCCAGGAGCGGACGCACGCCGGCGACGTCCAGGTCTTGGTGGCGCTCAGCCTGCACGACCATCAAGCGACCGGAGACGGGCTCCAAGGCCAGGATCGCCCAGCCGCTGCCCTCGACGCTGTTGGCCGCCGCCGCGAACTGGGTTCCGAGTGCGTCGAGCGAGCCGAAGTCGCGGTCGATCGCGTCGAGCAAGGGATTTGGCGGTTGCCGCGGCGCGTTGTCCGTCACCGGCGTCATGCCGCGCCAGTAGACGACGTGAAGGAAGTGGCCCGATCCGTTGAAGGCGAGGTCGCGCTCGAGCGAAGCCGTTGCGGAAGCGGGCAGGCGGCCGTCGCGCACCTTCTCGAGGCCGGCGATCGCCGCGTTCAGGCCCTTCACGTACGCCGCGTGATGCAGGTCGTGGTGAATCCGCACGGTGTGCCGATCGATCGCCGGCTCGAGCGCCGACGTCGGATACGGCAGCGGGGGCAGCACGTACTTCGAGTGCTTCGGATCCCATCCGAGTTCCGCGGGACTCAGCCCGGCCACGGTCGGGCCGTCGGCGCTTGCCGTCGCCGTCCCGAGCCACGCCAGCCGAGCCAGCGCCGCCGCCACTCCGCCGACTCCGAGAAACTGAAGCATCTCCCGCCGATCGAGGGCCGTAGGCATGGGCAAATGGTAGGCGGATCAGGCATCGAGGCATTGGAGGGTGCCACGGCCGTGTCGGCCGTGCGAGCGTGCCTTCACCTTCCGCACGGCCAGGATGGCCATGGCACCCTCGACTCCGAACGCTCGATGCCTCGATGCCTCGATGCCTCGATGCCTTGATGCCCGATCCATCCCCTCGCTATCCTCCGCCTTTCGTTCCTCTCCGTTCACTCGCCCCATGCCCTTCCTCAACGAACTCAAATGGCGCGGTCTTCTGCATCAGACCGCCGGCGACGGCATCGAGGCGCATCTTGCAACGCCGGGGCGGGTGGCGTACGCGGGGTTCGATCCGACGAGCACCAGCCTCACGATCGGAAACTACATCCCGATCAAGATGCTCGCCCATTGGCAGCGGGCCGGGCACCGGCCGATCGTGCTGATGGGCGGCGGAACCGGTCTCATCGGCGATCCTTCCGGGAAGACGGCGGAGCGGCAGCTGTTGTCGCGCGAACAGGTCCAGGCGAACGTGGAAGCCCAGCAGCGGGTGTTCGAACGGGTCCTCGACTTCTCCGGAAGCTGGGCGGCGCACATCGTGGACAACGCCGACTGGCTGTGCCGCCTGGGCTTCGTCGAAGTGCTCCGCGACGTCGGCAAGCACTTCTCCGTCAACCAGATGATCCATCGCGAGTCGGTCGCCTCCCGACTCGAGAACCGGGAGCAGGGGATCAGCTTCACCGAGTTCAGCTACATGATCCTCCAGGCGTACGACTTCGTGCACCTGCACCGGGAGTCGAACTGCACGGTGCAGCTTGGCGGGAGCGACCAGTTCGGGAACATCGTTTCCGGCATCGACCTGATTCGCCGCATGTGCGGCGCGGAGAGCTGGGGCGTGACGGCTCCGCTCGTCACCCGCGCCGACGGCGGGAAGATCGGCAAGACCGAACAGGGCGCCGTGTGGCTGACGGCCGAGCACACGAGTCCGTTCGCCTTCCACCAGTACTGGCTCAACACGACGGACGCCGACGTGGTGCGCTACCTGCGCTGGTTCACGTTCCTGTCGCGGGAGAGGATCGAGGAGCTGGAGGCCGCGCATGGCGCTGCGCCGCACGAGCGCTCGGCGCAACGGGCGTTGGCGGACCACATGACCGAGCTTCTTCACGGTTCCACCGAGCTCTCGCGGGTTCAGGCGGCGGCCGCAGCGCTGTTCGGCGGCGACGTGCGTGAACTGGACGACCGCACGTTGCGCGAGGTGTTCGCCGAAGCGCCCCACTCGGCAGGATCGCGCCACGAGCTCGATGGGGAAGGACTGGATCTCGTCGAGCTGCTTGCGAGCACCACCCTCTGCACGTCCAAGCGGGAGGCACGGGAGTTCCTCGGCAACGGTTCGATCCAACTGAACGGGGAGCGCGTTGCCGCCGGTCGCCGCGTGACCGCCGCCGATCTCCTTCACGGACGACTCGTGCTCTTGCGACGGGGCAAGAAGCACTGGCATGCCGTGGAGTT
>JAGQOG010000050.1 GCA_020427695.1 Phycisphaerales bacterium | reverse complement strand
CGGGCACAGGACGCCACGCACGGGCTCGCGATCCCGCAGTACAACATCAACCTCAGCCTCGAGCCCGGCGAAACGGAGACGATCGAGTTCGACGCCGACGTTCCCGGAGTCTTCCCCTTCTACTGCTCGGAGTTCTGCTCGGCGCTCCACCTGGAGATGCTGGGCTACTTCCTCGTCAAGCCCCAGAGCTGACCCTTCCTTCGCCGGGCGGGGCCCACGATTGGCCCCGCCCGGCGGCTTCCCTTGCCTCCGTGCGGTGCCGGTGCCATGACCACGACCCTGATCCAGAGGACCATCGGTCCCCGCGTCCCCGCCACCGAGATCGAGCGGCACGGTTTGCGCTACGGCCTTCCCAACCTGATGCTGGGGGTGGCGCGGGTGCTGCTGCTCGTCTCGCTCTTCCTCCCCTATTGGCGCATGACGCTGGAGGCACCGCAGTATCCCGACGGGCTGCACGTCACCGCGTACGTGAACCATCTCGAGGGCGACGTCGCGGAGATCGACGGGCTGAACCACTACATCGGCATGCGGCCGCTCGGCGAGGCCGCGCAGTTCGAACGGGCGGCGTCGGTGTGGATCATCATCGCCATGGTGCTGCTGGTCGAGGGCGCCGCCTTCGTGCACAACCGCTGGGCCGCGGTCCTCGCGCTGCCGGCGATCCTCTTCGTGCCGTTCTTCCTCCTCGACCTCGCCTACTGGCTGCGGACGTTCGGTCAAAACCTCGATCCCGCGGCCCCGCTCTCCTCGGCGGTCAAGCCGTTCACGCCGCCGGTGCTGGGTGTGGGGACGGTCGGACAGTTCCGAACGATCGCCTCCGCCGGGGAGGGCCTGTACGTTGCCGGAGCGGCGGCAGCGGTGGTCGTTCTCGCGCTCTATTTCCACCGGCGGGCGTACAAGCCGCTGGTTGAGCGGATGGGAGCAGCGGCATCGTGAGCGGTACCCGCATGCCATGGGCAAAGGCAGTCGGTGCGTTGGCTGCAGCGGCGGTTGCGGGGGCTGCGGTTGCGGCCGAGAGTCCGCGGACGTCGGCCGAGATCGCGGCGCTGATCGAGGCCGCCCCGGCGGGAGCAACGGTTCGAGTCCCGGCGGGGACCTACCACGGCACGCTGCACGTCGGCCGCGCCGTTGTGCTCGATGGCGGCGGGGCCGCAGTGCTGGACGGTGACGGCGCGGCGGAGGTGCTGGTGATCGATGCGCCCGGCGTCACGGTGCGGGGACTCGTCGTTCGCGGCAGCGGCGTCAAGGTCGAGATGGAGAGCGCGGGCATCCGCGTGCTGTCCGGACCGGTGGTTCTCGAGGACAACGTGGTCGAGGACGCGCTCTTCGGGATCGACCTGCGCGAGTCGCCGCGGTCGGTGCTTCGCGGCAACACAGTCGTGGGCAAGCGGCTCGACCTCGGCCGGCGCGGCGACGCGATCAGGCTGTGGAGATGCGACGACGCGATCGTGGAGGACAACGTCGTGCGCCACGGGCGCGACGTGATCATGTGGTACTGCGATCGGCTGCGGATCCGCCGCAACCTGGTGGAGGACAGCCGCTACGGTCTGCACTTCATGTACGCCCACGACGCGGTCGTCGAGGACAACACGTTACGAGACAACTCCGTCGGGATGTACATCATGTACAGCGCCGACATCGCCCTGACGAACAACCGGCTCACAGGGAACCGCGGTCCAAGCGGCTACGGACTGGGTCTGAAGGACATGGATGGTCTGGTGGCCGAGGGCAACCTGTTCGCCTCGAACCGCGTCGGTGTATACGTGGACAACTCGCCCTCGTCGCTGGACTCGGAGGGCGTGTTCGCCAGGAACCTGATCGCCTACAACACCATCGGGATGGCGCTGACGCCGAACGTGCGCGGGAACGTTCTCGTTCGCAACGCCTTCGTCGAGAACGAGGAGCAGATCGCGTTGCTCGGCCGCGGCGAGCTTCGCGACAACGCGTTCGCACGCGGCGGGCAAGGCAACTACTGGAGCGACTACGGCGGATACGACCGCGACCGCGACGGCGTGGGCGACCTTCCCTACCGGTCGGCGAGCCTGTTCGAGAACCTGATGGACCGCGAGCCGAAGCTCCGCCTCTTCCTCTACAGCCCCATCGAGCAGGCGGTGGATTTCGCCGCCCGCACGCTGCCGGAGATGCTGCCAGAGCCGAAGTTCAGCGATCCTTGCCCACTGATGTCCATGCCCGCGGCGGGTCCGCCCCACGGCCCGCCGCGGGGTTCGCCCGCGCTGGCGGCGTTCGGACTCGTCCTGCTCGCGGCGGGCGTCGGCATCGCCGCCGCGCCCGTCGGGACGCGGTGGAGCGTATGCAAGGCGGCAAGAAGGGAAGCCTCCACGTCATGATCTCGGTCAGCCATCTTCGCAAGCGCTTCGGACGCATTCGCGCGGTGGACGGGGTGTCGTTCGAAGTCGGTACCGGGGAGGCGGTGGCGCTCTGGGGCGCGAACGGTGCCGGCAAGACGACGATCATCCGGTGCGTCTTGGGTGTGGTGCGCTTCGACGGCCGCATCTCTGTCGGCGGCCACGACGTCCTCCGTCGCGGGAAGTCGGCGCGACACCTCCTTGGCTACGTTCCCCAGGAACTGGCGTTCCACGACGAGATGCGCGCGGGCGCGGCGATCCGGCTCGTGGCCAGCCTGCGTGCGACGCCGCTCGCCGACGCGATGACGGCGCTGGAGCGCGTTGGCCTCGAGGGCTGCGCGGGACGCCGCGTGCGCGAGTTGTCGGGGGGCATGAAGCAGCGCCTTGCGCTCGCCCTGGCGCTCCTGGCGGATCCGCCCGCGATCCTCCTCGACGAGCCAACTTCCAACCTCGACCGGTCAGGCCGGGACGACGTGGTGCGGATGCTCGTCGAGCTCAAGCGTGCCGGCAAGACGGTCCTTTTCGCCTCGCACCGGCCGGAGGAGGTGGCCGCGCTAGCCGATCGTGTGCTCGTCCTCGAGCGCGGCCGCATCGTCGACAATCGTTCGCCGGACCGGCTCGGCGCCGCGGGACCGTCGTTCCGCACAATGCGACTGCGCGTGCCCCACGCGCAGAACGACGCCGCGGCGACCGCGCTGCGCGCCGAAGGCCTTCCGGTCGAGAACAACGGGCACGGCCTGTGCGTCAACGTTGCGCACGGGGCCAAGGCGGGCCCGATCCGCATCCTCGTCGGTGCGGGCATCGACGTCGACGATTTCGAGTTGCTGCCTCTTTCGGACGCCCACGATCAGGAGATCCTGCCGTGACCTCTGCCGCCATGACGCTCCGGTCGTCGCCGCCAACCGGACTCCGTGGATTCGCGCGGAGCCTCCGCGTGGTCGCGATCAAGGAGCTAGTCGATGCCCTCTCCAGCCGCTGGTTCCTGGTAAACGCCGCCGTGTTCGGGCTCCTGGCGGTGGGGCTTTCGTTCGTCTCCTTGGCCGGCGCCGGCGTCAGCGGGCTCTCCGGCTTCGGGCGCACCGCCGCCGGCATGCTGAACATCGTGCTCCTGGTGGTGCCCCTGATGGCCCTGACCGCCGGCGCGGCAACCGTCGCCGGAGAGCGCGAGCGCGGCATGCTGGTCTACATGCTCGCCCAGCCCGTCTCCAGGGCAGAGGTGCTTCTCGGGAAGTACCTCGGTGCGGCCGCGGCGCTGGTCGGGTCGCTCTGCCTGGGATTCGGTGCCAGCGCGATCCTCATGGCATGGCGCGGTGGCACCGACGGGATCCAGCCGTTCGTGGCGTTCTTCTTCTTCACCGTGCTCCTCGCCCTGTCGATGCTCGCGGTGGGTGTCCTGATCTCGGTTCTTGCCCGCCGATCGGGCGTCGCGGTCGGCATCGCCGTTTTCGTGTGGCTGACGCTGACGCTGCTGACCGACCTCGGGCTCATGGCGGGTACGCTGGCGTTCAGGCTCCGCGTGGAGGAGCTGTTTTCGCTCGCGGTGGCCAATCCACTCCAGGCGTGCAAGATGGCCGCGATGCAGCAGATGCACGCGTCGTTGGACATCCTGGGGCCCGCCGGCCTGTACGCGATGCAGACGCACGGCGAGCATCTCCGGGTCATCCTGCTCGCGGTGCTGGCCGGATGGATCGTGGTTCCCCTGGCGGCTTCCCTCGCGGTCTTCTCGCGGCGGTCCCCCCTGTGAGGCGATCCACAACCGTTTCGGCGGCGTTGGCGTCCTTGCTTCTGACCGCGCCGAGCTGCCGGCGCGAGGTGCCGATCGAGCCGCCGTCGATGCGGTACGGCGAGTCGATCTGCGTCGAATGCGGCATGGCGATCAGCGACGAGCGCTATGCAGCGGCCATGCTGGTTCGGGCGCCGGGCGACGAGATTGAGGCGCTGCGATTCGACGATATCGGCTGCATGGTGGACCACGAGCTCGACAACGACGCACTGGACGTCCTTCGACGCTACGTGCACGACCACGACACGAGGGCGTGGCTCGACGCCGAGCAGGCCGTCTATCTCCGCGCCGCGTCGCTGCGCACGCCAATGGCATCGGGACTGGCGGCATTCCGCGACCGGGCTGCGGCTGATGCCGCGGCGGCACAATGGCCGGGAGAGACGCTCGACTTCGCCACGATCGCAGGCACGATCGCGGTGCCTCCGCCGGATTTCCCGCGGCGGGCGCCGGCCCACTGATCTCGCCGGTCGCGAGGTGCCATCGACGATCAGAGTTCGAGCCGACAGGCGGCGGGAGTGCCGACGCAGACTGGCGTATCCTTGCAGGCCCGCGAAGGCCG
>JAGQOG010000006.1 GCA_020427695.1 Phycisphaerales bacterium | reverse complement strand
TCAGCACCCGCTCGTAGGTGCCCAGGTCCATGTCGGTCTCCATGCCGTCGTCGAGGACGAACACCTCGCCGTGCCGGTAGGGATTCAGCGTGCCCGAATCGATGTTGAGGTAGCCCTCCATCTTGATGGGGGCGACCGCGAGTCCCTTGTCCTTGATCAGCTTCGCCAGGGAGGAGCTGAAGATCCCCTTGCCGAGTCCGCTCATGACGGTGCCGATGACGGCCACGTACTTGGTGCGGCCGCGCTGGTAGCCGGCGGGGAGGGGCGAGTACACCTCGGTGGACTCTTCGCTGCGACCGAACTGGGCGAGGAAACCGCCGTCGCCGCCGGAGCCGCTGGGGGGCTCAGGCGTCTGGGATCGCTGCGTGTGGGGCATGATGGACTTTACCGCGCCTCGGCGGAAGGGCACAAGTGGAGCGGGACGGCCAGCGGATATGGTATCGGGATCGTTCGCTCGGGCCCTCGCCCCGACCGCGTCTGTGCTCGGCAAGCCGAGGCTTGTCCCGTGTCCGGAGATGCCCATGCCGTCGAACCGTTGCCAACGAATGCCGCTCTTCGCCGCCATGCCCATCGCCGCTTGGCTGGCGGTCGTGGCGGTGACGGACCCGACGGTGGTGCCGGCCTCTGCGGCGGCCATGGTGCACGAGGAGGAGTGGGGCGGCGCGGCCGCGGGGGGTGCGTGCGCCGCCGCCAAGGCGGAATGGCTCGCGGAGGCGGGTTCCTTCGATCCGGAGACCGGCCGCGAGTACCGGAACTTCCCTCCGGATCGGCTGGTCGATCACCTCTCGATGACGCTCCGCATGCGGTTCCCCGACCTCTCCTCAGCCCGCTTCACGGCCACGGAGACGCTCCGGGTGCGGGGCATCGGCGTTCCCGTGCACCTGTTGCGCCTCGATGCGGTGGGCTTTCGAGTCGATGCCGTCCGGCGCGACGGCGTGCCCGCTCCGTTCGCGGTGGACGACGAGAGCATTTCGGTGCAGCTTGAGCCGCCGCTCGAGTCGGGCGAGGAGGCATCGATCGAGATCGACTACGAATGCCGGGATCCGGCCGACGGCATGATCTTCAGCCATGCGGTCGCGGAGAAGGGACTGTCGGCCGAGATCCACACCCAGGGCCAGCCGGACACCAACCGCTACTGGTTCGCGTGCCACGACTTTCCGAACGAGCGCCTCTCGACGGAGCTGATAGTGGACGTGCCCGCGGGCTACCAGGTGTCGTCGAACGGCCGCCTCGTGTCGCAGGAGACGCAGGGCGATCGCGCGGTGTGGCACTACCTTCAGGAACGGCCCCACGTGAACTATCTCGTGAGCCTGGTGATCGGTCAGTTCGACCGGGTCGAGCTGCCGCCTCCCCGCTCGGGCGTGCCGCTCACCGTTTGGGCGCCCAAGGGCCGCGGCCCGGACGCCCAAAGGACGTACGAGCGAACCGGCGCCATGATCGATCTCTTCGAGCGCCGCTTCGGCACGCCGTATCCGTGGAAGCGGTACGACCAGCTCATCGTGCGGAACTTCGGCGCCGGCGGCATGGAGAACACCTCCGCGACCACCATGTACCCGACGGCGGTGTTCGACGAACGCGCGCTGCTCGACGGCGATCTCGACGGGCTCATCTCGCACGAGCTCGGCCACCAGTGGTTCGGCGACCTCGTGACGTGCCGGAGCTGGGCCCACATCTGGCTCAACGAGGGCTGGGCCACGTACTGCTCGGCGCTGTGGCAGGAGGAGTCGGGCGGCCGGGAAGCCTACCTCGACAGCATCCGCGGCAGCTTCCAGGTGGCGCGGCGCGACACCACCGACGGCGAGGTGGGGATGGTGTCCACGGTGTACGGATCGCCGAACGAGACCTTCGGTCGCCGGCCGAATCCCTATCCCAAGGGCGCCTCGATCCTGCACATGCTCCGAGCCATGCTCGGCGAGGAGCTCTTCTTCGAGGGCGTGCGGCGCTATCTCGAACGGTACGGCGACCAGGTGGCGGAGACCGACGACTTCCGCCACGCCATGGAGCAGGTGTCGGGTCTCGATCTCGAGTGGTTCTTCGAGCAGTGGTGTCGCCGGCCCGGCACCCCGCAGGTCAAGGCGACGGCGCGGTACGACGCGGCCACGGGCGAAGTCGTGGTGGACGTGGAGCAGACGCAGTCGATCGATGCCCGCACGCCCGCCTTCCGCTTCGAACTGCCGGTGCTGGCGATCGGCGACGGGGGCGAGACCGCGTTCCGGATCGACGTTCGCGACCGGAAAACGACCTACCGCACGAAGGTCGCGGGCGTTCCGTCGATGATCGTGGTCGATCCGGAACTGCACGTGCTCAAGAGCCTGACGCTGGACCTTCCCTTCCGCATGCTCCTGGAGCAGGCTCGTCGCGGACCGACCATCGCCGCGCGACGGGACGCGATCGAGGCCCTGCGGGCGAGGAGCGAACCCGAGGTCGTCGAGCTGATGACCGCGATCGTTCGCGACAGCCAGCGCCGGCACACCGAGCGCGTCGCGGCGTTCGGCGCCCTCCAGGGCTTCGATTCGTCGGACGCGAAGGAGTCGATCGCGGCCTTGATCGCCGAGAGCGATCCGGACGCGCGGCTGCGGGTGGCCTTCGTGGACGCCGCCGCCGACCTGCCCCGCGCCGAGGCGATCCCGATCCTGGCGAAGGTCGCCGCGAACGACGAGAGCTACGCCTGCCGCGCCCGCGCCGTCGAGGGGCTCGGGAAGCTGAAGTCGGCCGAGCACGCCGACCTCCTCGTGGAGCTGGTGGACTATCCGAGCCAGAGCGACCAGGTGCGCAACGCCGCCCTCGGTGCGCTGGCGGAGCTCGACGATGCCCGCGGCCTCGATCTGGCGATCCGCTGCGCCGAGCTGGGCAATCCCGATCGTGCCCGCCCGCGGGCGGTGGCCGCCATGGGCCGACTTGCCCACCACGACCGGGAGCGGACGATCGACCTGCTGCTCGAACTGCTCAAGGACCCCGAGTCGCGCACCGCCTACGAGGCGGGCGATGCGCTCGCCG
>JAGQOG010000515.1 GCA_020427695.1 Phycisphaerales bacterium | reverse complement strand
GAGCAGCTCGCCTTCGCCGAGTCCGTCGGCGACGACCGGTAGAGGGCGAGCCGGGGATCAGGTATCAGGTATCAGGTATCAGGTATCAGGTATCAGGTATCAGGTATCAGGTGATCGTACGGAGGGGCCCGATTCGGAATTCCATGACTCCTGCGGGTCGATTCTCGCGCAGCGAGGTCGGCCCGCCGAGCGTGCGCACGCGACGAAATCGTCCGACGCGCCCGAACGTGCAACTTCCCTGATACCTGATCCCCCGCACCGATCGTCACACGCCCCCGAACGTCCCCCCGCATTCGGCGCGCAAAAAGGACAGACGCCGATCGAGTCGGAGTCTTCGATCGGCGCCTGCATCGGGCGGAGGAAGGTGTCGTCGGGCGGCGTGCGGCCTTCGACGGCCACATGAATGTACGCCACCACCGGGCCGGTCAACAAGTGTTCAGTTCCAGAATTCGTCACCCCCCCGGCAGGGGGCGGCGACATGCCGATCGCACTCGAGCAGCCATCGTGCGCACGCGGCACGGCATCATCCGCGCCTGCTCAGCGCAGGCGCTTCATTCGATGCACCCAGCGTCCGTAGCCGAGCAGTGCATGCCATCGCTCCCCGCGCGCGGGCTGTTGCGACGCGTCGGAACCGAACGCCGTCTCGCGCCTCCAGTTGAGATAGGGGCCGTGCAGCCGGAATCCCGTGTGCGCCGCCAGCAGCAGCAGCTCCCACAAGGCCGTCAAGGTGGCGATCGGACCCAGTCGCATGGGATCATCCTACCCAAGCGCTATCCGCGTGCCTTCAATGCGCCAGCCGGCCGTACCGGCGGACCGAGTCCGCGACCGTGAACACGATCTACCTCGACAACGCCGCCACCAGTTTCCCCAAGCCGCCCGAGGTCGAACGGGCGATGGTGGAGCGCCTCCGCGCCTGCGGCAATCCTGGTCGCGGCGGACACCGATTGGCCGTCGAAGCGGAGCAGACCCTCGACCGGGCCCGTCTCGCGCTGCACCGGCTCCTCGACGGCCTCGACCCGCGTCGCTTTGTCCTGACCCTGAACGGCACCGATGCCCTTCACCTCGCAATCCACGGCACCGTCCACGGTGCCGCCGATCGGACCTCGTCCCGCGCGATCGGCGAAGCGTCCGGAAGCTCGATTCCGCACGTGGTCACCACGGTGCTCGAACACAACAGTGTGGTCCGCGCCGCCAATCACCTTGCCGCGGACGGTCGGATCGAGCTGACCCGCGTCGGCTGCGACGACTCGGGCGTGCTCGACCCCGACGACATCGCCCGCGCCGTGCGCCGGGACACGGCGCTCGTGGTCTTCACCATGGCCAGCAACGCCCTCGGCACGCTGCAGCCGGCGGCGGCGATCATCGATGCGATCCGCGATCGCAGCTCCGCCCTGATCCTCGCGGATGCCGCCCAGATCGTGGGCGCCGTGCCCCTCTCGCTCGCCAAGCTCGGCGCCGATCTCGTGGCGTTCCCGGGACACAAGGGGCTCCTTGGTCCGATGGGAACGGGCATCCTGTGGATCGGGCCCGAGGCACAGCCCCGACTGGACAGCCAGGTGGGTGCCAGGATCGCACCGGTTCGCGCCGGCGGCACCGGCGACTCGCGCGATCCCCTGATGCCGGCGCAACTGCCACGGCGCTTCGAAGGCGGAACACCGAACGTGGTGGGCGCGGCAGGACTCGCGGCCGGGACGGAGTGGTTGCTCCACCACGGGGTCGAGCGGATCGCGGCCCATGAACGGCGGCTCGCGGAGGAGCTCGCCTCTCGCCTGGACGCCCTGGCGGGGGTCCGGGTGGTGGGCTCGCGCAATCCGTCCGTGCGGATCGGCGTCGTCTCGATCGCCATCGAAGACGTCGATCCCGCGGAGCTGGCCGCAACGCTCGATGCCGCGTTCGGGATCGCCGTTCGGCCCGGCCTTCACTGCGCTCCCGGGGCGCACGAGGCCGCAGGCACGTTCCCACTGGGTACCATCCGAGCCAGCGTGGGTCCGTTCAACGAGCCATCGCACATCGAGTCGCTGGTCGAAGCGATGGGCGAGATCATCGACGCCACGCGACCCTCGACTCCACGGCACGACCCGCCCGCCCCGCCACCATCCACCCCATCATGATCTGCCAGATCGAAGGTGACATCGTCGCCGTCCGGGATGCGTTCGTCGAGCTGCGTTGCGATGCGGTGGTGTACGAGCTCCTGGTGCCCGCCTGCGACCTGATGCGACTGGCCGGAAGCGTGGGCGAGACCGCCCGTTTCCACACGGTCCACTACCTGGAGAGCCAGTCGCAGGGTGCGACCTTCTTTCCGCGCCTGGTGGGATTCTCGACCCGTTCGGACCTCGAGTTCTTCCTGCTGCTCACGAGCGTCAAGGGCATCGGCAACCGGAAGGCGCTCCGCTCGCTCCAAATGCCCATCCCCGACGTGGCGGCCGCGATCGCCGCTCGCGACATCGCCCTCCTGACCACGCTGCCGGAAATCGGCCGCAAAACGGCGGAGACGATCGTGCTCGAGCTCCGCGACAAGGTGGATCGCTTTGTGGTCGATCGACGCGCGGGAGCGGCAGTGCCTGCCGGCGGCCCCGCCGCAAGCCTCATGACCGACGCCGTCACGGTGCTGGCCATGCTGGGGGAGTCGCGCACCACCGCCCGCCAACTCGTCGAGCGTGCGCTCGCCGCTGATCCCGGCCTCGAAAGCGCCGACGCGATGGTGACGGCCGCGTTGCGGATCAAGGAGGTCGGAGGGGGATGAGCGCGGTATCGGGTATCGGGTATCGGGTATCAGGTATCGGGCGATCGGACGGGGGTGTCCGGCTCGGAATTCCATGACTCCTGCGGGTCGACTCTCGCGCAGCGAGGTCGGCCCGCCGAGTGGTACAAGTCGCTCCCACCGTCCATCGCGCCGACCCGTGCAACCGCTGCTGATACCTGATACCTGATACCTGATACCTG
>JAGQOG010000514.1 GCA_020427695.1 Phycisphaerales bacterium | reverse complement strand
TGTCGTTCCGGGGTGCCACGGCCATTCTGGCCGTGCGCAGCGTCTCGGCACGTCCGGCACGGCCAAGATGGCCGTGGCACCCGGGATGACGGTGCGCAGCGTCTCGGCACGTCCGGCACGGCCAAGATGGCCGTGGCACCCTCCGTTCGGTGGCACCCTCCGTTCGGTGACACCCTCCGTTCAGGGACACCCTTCGTTCACGGTCGCGGGCGCCCGCCGAGTCGGAGTTCCTCGCCCGGCTCGAGTTCCACCACGAATTGCATCCAACCGTCCGTTTCGCTTTCGGTCCCGAGGAGTTCGACCGGGCTCTGCAGCTTGATGGCGTTCGGCGCCGCGATCCGGAAGCGGCCGCCGGCGCGGTCGGCGACCAACCGCGCCGCGGTGAGCTTCCCGTCGTGCCAGGTCATGTCGAGCACGGCGCCGCCCCGCACGCGCAGGCCGCGCACCTCGCCGCTGGACCAGGCGGCAGGCAGGGCCGGCAGCAGTCGAATGGTGCCGTCGTGCGACTGCACCAGCATCTCCGCGATGCCGGCGGCGCCGCCGAAGTTCCCGTCGATCTGGAACGGCGGATGCGTGTCGAACAGGTTGGGCAGCGTGCTCTTGGCCAGGAGCAGGCGCACGTTTTCGTGCGCCGCCTCGCCATCGCGAAGCCGGGCGAAGAAGTTGATCATCCACGCCCGGCTCCAGCCGGTGTGGCCGCCGCCGTGCGCCAGCCGATGCTCCAACGTCCGCCGGGCGGCGGCGAGCATCTCCGGGCTCGTGAACTGGCTTCCGGGATGGAGCCCGTAGAGATGCGACATGTGCCGGTGTCCCGGCTCGGCCTCCTCGTGCGGCTGATCCCACTCGACGATTCGACCATCGGGTCCGATTCGGGGCGGGGCGAGCTGTGCGAGCGCCGCCCGCACTTCCTCAACCATGGTGGCATCGCCCGTCTGCGCCAACGCCGTGCCCGGATCGCCCGGCGCGCCGTTGCGCCCGCCCAGAGCTTCCCAGGCCTCGAGCACGTTCGCGAACACCTCGTGGATGATCTCCTGATCCATCGCCGGTCCCATCGAGAGGCTGAGCCGTTGCCCGTCCAGCACGTAGGTGTTCTCCGGCGAGGTCGTGGGCCCCGACACGAGCAGGCCGGTGTGCGGATCGACCACCAGCCAGTCGAGATAGAACCGCGCGGCCTCTCGGAGCACCGGCCAGGCCCGCGCTTCGAGGAATACGGGATCCTGTGTGAACCGCCAGTGCTCCATGAAGTGCGAGCTCAGCCAACCGAAGCCATGCGGCCACATGCCCCAAACCGGCGCACCCTGAAGCGCTGCCCAATGCCAGGCGTCGGTGACATGGCCGTGGACCACGCCGCGGCAGCCCAGGCGCCGTGCGAGATCGCGGCCGTCCGGGACGAGCGCCTCCGCGAGGTCGAAGAGCGGCATGTGGCACTCCGAGAGGTTGCCAACCTCGGCGGGCCAGTAGTTCATCTGGATGTTGATGTTCAGGTGGTAGTCCGCGTTCCACGGCGCCTCGAGCTGGTCGTTCCAAATACCCTGGAGGTTCGCGGCCATCGTGCCGGGCCGGGACGACCCCATGAGGAGATACCGTCCGTATTGGAAGTAGAGTGCTTCCAGTCCCGGATCGACGGCGCCAGCCCGAACACGGACCAGGCGCTCGTCCGTCGGGAGCGCCGCCACCGACGGGTCCTCCGGAAGCCGGAGGTCGACGCGATCGAAGAAGGCACGGTGATCGGCAACGTGGCGATCGAGGGCGCCGTCCGTCAGCAGGCCGTCGAGTCGCGTTCGGACACTGGCGATTCGGCCGGATTCGGCCTCGGTATCCGCATCGGGCGTTCCGTCGCGATAGTCGGTCGCCGCGGCGATGGCGAGCCAGGCTCGCGTGGCACCGCGGATCTCGAGCGCGGGCTCGGCATCGCCGCTCGCCGCCACGGTGCCGCCCTCAACCCACGCACGCACCACGCCGACGAAACGCACGCCGAGATGGGTCTCCCCGTGGGCGGCCCGGCCGCGCAGAACGAGCATGGGTCCGCCGGTGGGCGACTCGTCGAGCGCAACCGTGGCCCCGGCACGAGCGAACTGCACGTCGAGATCGAACGGCTGCGGCGGATCCGACGTGAGCTCGACCCAGATCGCGTCGTCGGGTGCACTCGCCCATGCGCGGCGGACGATCGTGCGGTCGCCGTCGGCAAAGCGCGTGGTCGCGACGCCGTCGCGCAGATCGAGCGACCGCTCGTAGGGCGCGACGCCGTTCGCAAAGGTTCCCTCGGGAGCATTCCGCGTGCCGCCGGGCATGTCGAGCAGGAGATCGCCCAGCGGCTGGTAGCTGCGCGGAGCGATGCGCGGCGCCAGCACGCGCTGCGCGACCACCCGCTCGCCTTCCGCGGGATGTCCGGTGAAGAAGAGCTCGCGTGCTTCGATGAGTGCCGCTCCCGCGTCCTCCGGCGTCTCCGGCCACGGTCCGCCCGCCCAGATCGTGTCCTCGTTGAGTTGAAGGCGCTCGTGATGGCCGCCGCCAAACACCATGGCGCCGAGCCGTCCGTTTCCGATCGGCAGCGCCTCGGTCCACGCCGCGGCGGGATGGTCGTAATGCAGCCGCGGCGCCTCGGCGAGCGCGGCGGGCGCGAGCGGTGCGCCGAGGGCCGCCACCGCTGCGAAGATGGCAGTCGTACGCATGGCGTCACGGTACTGGATCCGGCGGTGCGCGGCCCCCTGATAGGATGCCCCGGCGTGGGCGAGTGTGGGCGAGCGGGGACCACAGCCACCCCGCGCCGGGTTCGACTCGTACGCGATCCAAGGAGCGTCCATGACGGTCAAGACAGCACCCGGGACCAAGCGGCAGGCATGGCAGGCCCTCCAAGACCACGCGGGCCGGATCCGCGCCACCCATCTGCGCACGCTGTTCGAGGACGATCCGGAGCGCGGCGGGCGCCTGGCGGCCGAAGCGGTCGGCCTCTACCTCGACTACTCCAAGCACCGGGTCACCGACGAGACGATCGGACTGCTGCTCGCACTGGCGGAGGAGGCTGGTCTGCGCGAACGGATCGACGCCATGTTCGCCGGGAAGCGGATCAACGTGACCGAGGACCGGCCCGTTCTGCACGTGGCGTTGCGGGCCCCGCGGGGACAGTCCATCGTCGTGGACGGCGAGAACGTCGTGCCGAAGGTGCACGAGGTGCTCGACCGCATGGCGGCCTTCGCCCGGGCGCTGCGCACCGGCGCGTGGAAGGGACACACGGGGCGACCGATCAAGAACGTCGTCAACATCGGGATCGGCGGCTCCGATCTCGGTCCGGTGATGGCCCACGAGGCGCTGCGGCACTTCAGCGATCCCCGCCTGGTGCTTCGATTCGTCTCCAACGTGGACGGCAGCGACTTCGCCCTTGCCGTCCACGATCTCGACCCGGCGGAGACGCTGTTCATCGTCTCCTCGAAGACCTTCACCACGCTCGAGACGATGACCAACGCCCAGACCGCCCGTCGTTGGCTGATGGATGCCCTCGGCGACGAACGCGCCGTGGCACGTCACTTCGTCGCGGTCTCGACCAACGCCGACGCCGTGCGGAAGTTCGGGATCGACACCGCGAACATGTTCGGCTTCTGGGACTGGGTCGGCGGACGCTACTCGATGGACTCCGCGATCGGGCTCTCGACGATGATCGCGATCGGGCCCGAGCGGTTCGGCGAGATGCTGGCGGGCTTCCACGCGATGGACGAGCACTTCCGGACGGCGCCGTTCGACCGCAACCTCCCAGTGCTCATGGGGCTGCTGGCCGTGTGGTACAGCAGCTTCCTCGGCGCCGAGACGATCGGCGTGTTTCCCTACAGCCATGCCCTGCGCCGCTTTCCGGCGTACCTCCAGCAGCTTGCGATGGAGTCGAACGGCAAGCGGGTGACGCTCGAGGGTGCCGCGGTCGCGGGCGACACCAGCGCCATCTACTGGGGGGAGCCGGGCACGAACGGCCAGCATTCGTTCTACCAGTTGATCCACCAGGGCACGCGGCTCGTGCCGTGCGACTTCATC
The DNA here is from genome assembly GCA_020427695.1 of Phycisphaerales bacterium. Classification (GTDB taxonomy): domain Bacteria; phylum Planctomycetota; class Phycisphaerae; order Phycisphaerales; family SM1A02; genus JAGQOG01. The sequence continues at coordinate 4,548 of JAGQOG010000514.1, read as the reverse complement.
GCCTTCTGCCGCAGCCTCGATCCGATCGGGCGCCACCAGGACCTGCTGACCGCCAACGTCTTCGCCCAGGCCGAGGCGATGGCCTTCGGCAAGACGGCCGAACAGCTTCGGGAGGAGGGGGTCCCGGACTGGCTGGTTCCACATCGCGTCTGCGAAGGAAACCAGCCGTCGTCGACGATCCTCGTCGATGCGCTTTCGCCGTCGGTCCTCGGCACGCTTGTCGCGCTCTACGAACACAGCGTGTTCACGCAGGGTGCGATCTGGAACATCGACTCGTTCGACCAGTGGGGTGTTGAACTCGGCAAGAAGCTTGCCGTGCGCATCATCCCGGAGCTCGAAGACGAAGCCGAGCCGAAGCTCGCCCACGACAGCTCGACGAATACGCTCATCCGGCGCTACCGTCGCCAGCGCGCCGCGAAGCGTTGACGACCGTCCGTTCCCTCGACCGGCAGGATCATGCCGAGGCGACCGCGGACAGCATCTGGCCCGCGCGACGTTCGATGGCCTCGAAGCGTCCCGCGGCGATGTCGTCGGGATCGAACAGCGTGTTGACGAAGCCAACGGCGTGGGCGCCGGCTTTGAGGTACGCCCCGGCGTTCTCCAGGGTGACGCCGCTGGTGGGCACGATCCTCAGCATCGGCAAGGGGGCGAGCGTTTGCGCGACCACCGTCGGCCCGTGGCCGGGCGGCGGCGAGGGGAAGAGCTTCTGAAGCGGCGCGCCGAGGCAGTGAGCCGTCCACATCTCGGTCGGTGTCGCGCAGCCCGGCATCATCGCGACGCCGAGCCGGGCGGCTTCGGCGACGATTCTCTCGTCGACGACGGGCGAGACCAGGAACCGGGCACCCGCCGCGACCGCGGCCCGGGCGTCGGTCACCGTGAGGACCGTTCCCACGCCGACCACGAGATTCGCATCCGCGGCGAACTCCGCCACGAGGTCGAGCGCCCGCGGGATCGTCATGGTGAACTCGCAGATGCGAAAGCCGCCCCGAACGGCCGCCTGCATCGCGGTGCGGGCCGCGTCGGTCGATGTGGTGCGCAGAATGGCGGAGGCGCGCTCCTCGCGAAACACCGTCACGAAGTCCTGGATGTCCATGCCGCGAGTCTACTGGCTCCGGAATCGGGGCGCTGGGCACGGGCGGGCACTTGATCCGGCCCCTCCAACCAACGACAGTGGAACTTTCACGCGCGATCGAACAGGAGCCCTGCCATGGCGCCACGCCTCCCCCGCCGTCAGTTCCTCGCCGCCGCCGGTGCCGCCACCGTGGCCCCGTTTCTTGCTCGCCGCGCTCCGGCATTCCTTCAGGAGGCCGGTCCGGGTCGCCCGGAGAAGCTGCGGCTGGCCTGCATCGGGACCGCCAACCGCGCCGGGGACAACATCGCCGAGGTGCGGCACGAGCAGATCGCGGCGCTGTGCGATGTCGATCGGGGCTTTCTCGCTCGGGCGCAGGGCGAGTTTCCGGAGGCGCGGGCCTACGCCGACTTCCGCGCGCTCCTCGCCGACGCCGACGCGCTCGACTTGGACGGCATCGTGGTCGCCACCCCCGATCACATCCATGCCGCCGCCACGGCGCTGGCGCTCGGGAAGGGCATTCCGGTCTATTGCGAGAAGCCTCTCACGCACACCATGGAGGAGGCGAGAGCGATCGTCGCCTTGGCCAGGAAGGCCGGCGTGCCGACGCAGATGGGGACGCAGATCCACGCCACCGAGAACTACCGACGCGTCGTCGAGCTCGTCCGCGCGGGCGCCATCGGGCGCGTGACCGCCGTGGACTGCTGGGTGACGAAGAGCTGGGGCGACGGTCGGTTGACGCCGGGTGCCGTCGCGCCCGAGACGCTCGACTGGACGCTGTGGCAAGGTCCGGTTCCCGAGGCGCCGTTCATCGAGGGGATCCATCCCGCCAACTGGCGGCGCTACTGGAACTACGGAACGGGCACGCTCGGCGACATGGCGTGCCACATCATGGACCTGCCCGTGTGGGCGCTTGAATTGACGGGCCTCCGCGCGATGAAGATGCAGGTGCAGGCCGAAGGACCGCCGGTGGATGCGGTCGGTTGCCCGGGGTGGCTCGAAGCGACATGGTCGATTCCGGACACGGCCGTGGGCGGACCCTTGGTTCTGCGCTGGTTCGATGGCGGGCGACAGTCGCCGTTCGTGAAGGAGATCGGCGCCAAGGACGGACAGGACTATCACCAGCGGTTCAGCGTGTGCTTCCAGGGGACGGACGGTGCCCTCCTGGCGAACTACGACGAGCTGCTGCTTTGGCCTCAAGGGCGCTTCGAAGGCTTCGTACCGCCCGCCCGCACGATCGCTCCGTCGCCCGGACACCACCGGGAATGGCTCGACGCGATCCGCGAGGGAAAGCCGAACGCCCCTCTTTGCAACTTCGAGTACGCGTCTCGCCTCACCCGCATCGTTCTGCTGGGGAACGTCGCCTACCGCGCCGGCGTGCCGATCGAGTTCGACTTCTGCGATCACCAGATCGACAGCGACCGGACGCTCGAACATCTCCTGAGCGCGCCCAGGCGCGAGGGCTGGGCGTTGCCCAGCACCGCATGAGCCGTTGGGCCGAAGAGGGGGGTGGGGATGGGCGCTCGAAGCCGCCCGTCAGGCCGTCTGCATCCGCTGCTTCACGGCGCCGGACACCGCGAGGAGCTGGAAACCGGTCATCAGCAGTTGGACGCCGACGAGCACGCCGATCGCCCAGGTGCCCGAGATCGGCCACGAACTCCAGATCACCAGCGCGAGGAGCAGGGTGACGACGCCGTTCAGCAGCACCATGCCCCAACCCGCCGCTGGCTTCATTTGGAACGCATGCACGACGGCGAACACGCCGGTCACGGCGAAATAGATGGCGAGCAGGAGCGTCAGGGACACGAGGTTCAAGAGCGGATGGGTGAGCAGCGCGATGCCGCCGATCACCATGATGAGTCCAATCAGGAAGGCGAGCGCTCCCTCTCCGAACGTGGAGGCGGAGAAGGCGAAGAGGAGTCGAGCGATGCCGCCGATGAGCACCAAGGCGCCGACGAGGTAGGCGATCGCCACGCCACTGGCCATCGGCGCGATCATGGCCAGGACGCCCAGGACGACCAGCACGATCCCGAACACCTGCAGGCGACCGGCAGCTTGCTGGATCGGACCGGCAACACCACCAGACGGCGTCAAAGTGGACGAAGCATTCGACATTTGAACCTCCGCGGAATAGAGGATGCGAGCGTCTTCCGACGATCGCCGGAGTGTACCGCGTCGGACCGTGGGGCGCCCGGTGCCTCCTGCGTCGGGAATCGTGCCGGCAGCGGAACAGTGGCGTGCAAAGGCGGGAACCGGCGCCGAGCCCGGGATAAGATGGTCTCGTGCACAGTGGGTCCTGGGCACGGTTTCTTCTCCTCCTGCGGCTTCCGCGCGTCTGGCATCCGAAGCAGGCGGACCCGGGGTGTTTACACCTGCCAGTGTGCGTCCCGCCATCCGGGCGGAAAGGAGTTGCGCAATGACTGTTCGAACATGCGCGAGCGCGGCGATCGCGGCCGCGGCGGTGTTGGGTATCGGCGCCATGTCGGCCGCCGACGTGGTGCCGTTCGTCGGCTTGCCGGCCCAGAGCACCGAGAATCTCGGGAACTTCAGCGGCACGGCCGAGTACAACTGGATCGCGGACGACATGGGCCAGTTGGTGATCACCATCACCAACGATTCCATGCCTGACCTTGGCGGCTACCTCACGGGGTTCATGTTCCGCATCGTCTCGATCGACCCCGGCGCTTCCGCCTCGTTGACGGCGACGCCGGACTACCCGTCGTTCGAGAACGCGACCGGTGATGCACCGCCCTACGGCGCCGGCTTCCAGGGCGGCGCTGCGTTGGGTGGCGACTGGACCGGTGGCGGAAGTCCGAACGGCGGCATTCCGAGCGGCGCCACCGGCATCTTCACGTTCGCCGTGGCGGCCAGCGACGCGGAGTTCCTGAGCGCGCGAGATTTCATCAACGGGGGCAGCTTCCCCTACGGCTTCGTCGTGCGCTTCAAGGGCTTCGACAACGGCGGTTCGGACAAGGTGCCGGCGGGGGCGACGATCTGCTGCACGGGCGATCTCGACTGCGACGGCGACATCGACGGTCGTGACCTCGGCTTCCTGCTCGGCCAGTGGGGACCGAACCTCGGCGGGACGGGCGATCTCAACGGAGACGGCGTGGTCAATGGCGCCGACGTTGGCCTGCTGCTCGGCAACTGGGGCTTCTGCCCATCGGCGAACTGAGGTTCGCACACGACATCTTTGCCGCCCGAGACCTCGACCGGTCTCGGGCGGCTTTCGTTTGATCGCGTTCGAGCGACCGGTCGTGGCCGGAGCCCGCGCCGCCGAGGTCGTTCAGCCCACGACGGCCGTGGTGGTCGAAAGCAGTTGGCTCAGGATGCCGACCAGGAGTGGCGCCATGGCCGTTGAGGATCCCCTCGCGCTCGGCTTCGCTCGTCGGATCGCCCGCGGTCACGCGCCGCCCGCAGTGTCCGCCCAGCCGTACCAGGCGAAAACCGCCAACGTGAGCAGGAGAACCGCGATCGCC
>JAGQOG010000513.1 GCA_020427695.1 Phycisphaerales bacterium | reverse complement strand
CGTGATGGCGGTGTCGAACACGACGGCACGGCCTGGAAGGCCGTGGCACCCTCGTTGCCTGCACCCTCGTTGCCTGCACCCTCGTTGCCTGCACCCTCGTTGCCTGCACCGGCGTCCGCGGCTCAGCGCACCCCACGCCCCTCGACCGTCAGCGCGGTGCGCTTCGGTCGCCGGGCGGCCGCGCCGCTGGCGCAGTGGTCGCACCCCGAATGGACGCGTCCGCGCCGCGGCAGGAACGGTCGGGCCAGCAGAAACAGGCCCACCGCGGCGATGCTCGAGACGATCCAGAATTGCGGGTCGTGGAAGGGCATCGTCCGACTCATCCTCCGAGGGCACTCACGACGGCGTGCGTGAGGAACGCCAGCGCCCACGCCAAGCCGCTCATCCATCCGAATTGGAGAATCGGCCAGCGCCAGCTCCCTGTCTCCCGGCGGGTGACGGCAAGCGTGGGCAGGCACTGCATGGCCAGCACGAAGAACACCAGCAGGCTGGCGCTGGTCGCCATGGTGAAGACAGGCGTGCCGTCGTCGCGCGTGGCGCCGGCGAGCTGTTCGACGACCTTGCGGTCGCTGACGTCGTCGGAGGTTCCGACCAGCACCGCCATCGTGCTGACGAACACCTCGCGAGCCATGAAGCTGGTCAGCACGGCAACGGTCAGCTGCCGATCGAATCCAAGCGGCTGGAACACGGGCTGGGCGATGGCGCCGATGCGCCCGGCGAAGCTGCCGATCTGCTGGTTGCGTCGCGCGATGCCGTCCGCCGCCGCCTCGAGCTCGGTCGCCGCCGCGGGATCCGAGGACGCGACTTCCGCCGCCTGTGCCCGCAGCTCGACCGCCTGCGGGGGCGGATCGACGCGGGGATAGGCGCTGAGCCACCACATCACCACGCAGATCGCCATGATGACCGTCCCGGCGTTCTTGACGAACACGAGGGCGCGGTCGAGGGTGGTCAGGAGCGCCGAGCGCAGGGACGGCCACTTGTAGCTGGGCAGCTCGAGCACCATGGGGCGCGACCGGCCCCGCAGGATCGTGCGTCGCGCCAGCAGCGCCGTCAGCAGGGCCGCGACGGCACCGAGCAGGTAGCAGGCGGCGAAGGCCATGCCGGCGAGCAGCGGACGGCCCGCAAAGAGCAGGCTGGTGAGCAGGACGTAGACCGGCAGCCGGGCGGTGCAGCTCATGAACGGCGCGACGAGGATCGTGGCGAGCCGGTCGTGCCGATCGGGAATCAGGCGCGTGGCCATGATTCCCGGCAAGGCACACGCATGCGAAGACAGAAGCGGCACGAAGGCCTGACCCGGCAGTCCGAAGCGGCACATCACGCGGTCCATGACGAACGCGGCGCGGGCGAGGTAGCCGGTGTCCTCAAGCAGGCTCAGGAGGAAGAAGAGCAGACAGATCTGCGGGATGAACACGAGCACGCCGGCGAGCCCGCCGACCACGCCGTCCACGAGCAGGTCGCGCACCGCGCCGTCCGACAGGTGCGATCGCAACGCGTCGCCGGCCGTGCTGAAGAGCAGCTCGATGAGGTCCATCGGGATCTTCGCCAACCAGAAGATGGTCAGGAAGAGTCCCGACATCACGGCCACGAAGACGAGCATCCCCAGCACGGGATGCGTGAAGGCCGCGTCGATCCGATCGGTGAAGGTGTCGGAGGAGGAGCCCACCGCGTCGTGACCGCCGACACTGGCCCGGAGCACGGCGTCGGCCCATTCGGCCGCTTCCGCCGAACCGGAGCGATCGGGAAACGACGCTCCCGAAACGCGGGCCCGATCGAGCGCCGCGAGCAGTTCGTCGATGCCCCGCCCGCGACGGGCCGAGATCGCCACCACCTCGCAGTCGAGACGCTGCGCGAGGTGCTCGATGTCGATGGTGAGTCCGCGCCGCGCGGCCAGGTCCGCCATGTTGAGGGCGACGACGGTGGGCACGCCGCGGCGCAGCGCGGCGGCGGCGAACTGGAGGTTCCGGTGGAGGTTGTTGGCGTCGAGGACGACCAGCATCGCGTCGGGCTGGCAGGCGCCGATCCGGCCCTCGATGCAGTCGCGGCAGAGCTGCGACTCGGGGAGGTCGAGATTGAGTCCGTAGACACCGGGCAGGTCGACGAGTTCGAGCCGCCGAGCCCCTCGCACGCACGTGCCCACCCGTGCTTCGACCGTGCTGCCGGGAAAGTTCGCCGTCTTCGACCGGACGCCGCACAGCAGGTTGAAGAGGGTCGTCTTTCCGGTGTTCGGATTCCCAACCAGCGCGACGCGACGCACGCGAACCGCGGGGGCTCCACCGGAGGAACCAGCCGTGGACTCGGTGGCGGGCGTGGTCATCGGAAAGGGGCGAGGAGAACGCCCAGCGCGACCGGATGAAGGCGCGTCGTCATGCGCTGCGCCGGCTTGGATCGTCCGGCGAGGGGACGACCATGATCTGCTTCGCGATCTTGGAGGAGAGGCCGAGCCGCGTCGTGTTCACTTGGACAATGCATGGCTCTCCGACCTTGCAAACACGAATCTCGCACCGGTCGGTCAGGCCCATGGCGTTCAGGAGGTCGCACGCGTCGCACTTCATGCCGTCGGCGTGGATCCGAGCGCGATCGCCCGGGCGAAGCTGCGACAGCGGCACCGGGATGAACGCCCGCTCCCGCATGAGGATGCGCGGCTCATGATGTTGTCGCTTGTGGGTTCCCATTGAGACTCAATCTCAACGAGGGAGTATACGCTTCGCCCATCGCCGTGGGAAGCGAACCATGCGGGAGTCGATGCGATGTCGGGGCGACGTTCGGAGGTGGAGGGACGCGGACACCATTATCCGGTCAGATCGACAACCTGGCCGACCAGCACCGCCGTTGCCGCTTCGACCTTGTCGGCGGCTCGAGTGTACAGCGGGAGAACGGCGTTGGGCGATCCAGACGACCCCGCGGCCGACCGCCCGATGGCACCGGTGGGTGGATCGGCGAAGTCGATGTGAGCTCGGACCGTGGCGGCGATCAGTGTGGATCGCACCGAGGCAGGCCTTGGCCCGTCAATTCGGCTCGGTTCTTGGGTCCGGCGTGCGAGTCCAGACTGGTCCGGCCCCGCCGAAAGTGCGTGTCCAGTTTGGTCCGGCATGCAAGCCGAAGCGCGCAGACCGTAGGCATCGGCAACTCGGAAGGGAAGGGTCGGGCGAGTGTCCATGGAGAGGGATCGAGACTGTTTCGGCGCCAAAGTCGGCAGGAACGCACCGGATCGGCGGCCACAGACCAGGCGACCCTAGGACAACCCGATGCCGGGGCACTCCGTTCAGTGCGTGGCCAACTCGGGCCCGCGGGCCGTCCGGGCCCCGTGGCCAACTCGGGCCCGCTCCGTTCAGTGCGTGGCCAACTCGGGCCGTCGGCTTGCGGGGCCTTCGCCTTTCAGTTCGGCAGATCGCCTGCGTCGACGTGAACGAAGGGCTTACCATCCTCACCATGACTCCCGCCTCCGCCAGTGCCGCCCCCGTGTCGCCGAATGCGAGCCCGCTCGACCACGGCCCCGATTCCGTCTCCCGACGCTCGAGCTTGGCGGTGAACGGGGGAACCCCCGTGGCTTCCGAGGCGATCCCCATGATCGCCGTGCGGATCGACGACGCCGAGATCGACGCTGCGGTTCGCGTCATGCGGTCGGGTCGCCTCGTCCAAGGCGCCGTCGTGAAGGAGTTCGAAGCGCAATTCGCCGCCGCCACCGGGGCCCGCTTCGCCGTTGCCTGCTCGAACGGCACCACCGCCCTCCAACTCGCCTACCAGCTCCTCCTCGAACGCGACCAGTCCGCCCTCGTGCCCGGGTGGACGTTCATCGCGACCGCGTCGATGGTGCGGGCCCGCCCCGCAATCCCGGTCTTCGCCGATGCCCTCCACGACACCTGCTGCATCGACCTCGCCAGCGCGGAACAGCAGATGCGCGACAGCACGCGGCTGATCGTGCCCGTGCATCTCTACGGCAACCCCGTGGACATCGGCGGCGTGCAGGCGTTCGCGGCTCGGCACGGGCTCAAGGTCGTGTACGACGCGGCCCAGTCGCACCTCGCCAGCTACAACGGCCAGCCGATCGGCGCCTACGGCGACGCGGTGACCTACTCGTTCTATCCCACGAAGAACATGACCACCGGCGAGGGCGGGATGGTCACCACCAACGACGAGGCGCTGGCCGCCGAGCTGCGGGTGGTGCGCGATCACGGGATGCGCGTGCGCTACCTGCACGAGGCGCTGGGCTTCAACTACCGGATGACCGACGTGTTCGCCGCCATCGGCATCGAGCAGTTGAGGCACCTGCCCGAGTGGACGGCCCGTCGCCGTGCGAACGCGGCCCGACTCGACACGCTGCTCCGTGACGTCGAGGGCGTGCACCTGCCGACCACGACTCCTGGCGGCGAGCACGCCTACCACCTCTACACGATCCGGCTTGATCTCGATCGGCTCTCGTGCGGCCGGGACACCTTCGCCACGGCGCTCGCGGCCGAGGGTTGCGGCTACGCCCTGCACTACCCGCGACCGTTGAACCGGCAGCCCGTCTTCCTCAACGATCCCGAGATCGTGTGCCCGCCGCTGCCCGTCGCGGAGCGACTGGCGGAGGAAGTGCTGTGCATTCCGGTGCACCCGTTCCTCACGGATCGACAGGTCGAGCTCGTGGCGGAGGCGGTGACCAAGGTCGCGGACGCCTATCGGCGTTGACTCAGCCCCAATTCGAGAGCAGGACGCCGAGGTCGGCACCGTCCACGACGCAGTCGAGGTTGAGATCGCCCTCGCACTGGATCAGCTCGCAGTCGGCGCACGCTCCCCAAAGCGACAGCATCAGCCCAAGGTCGGCACCGTCCACCACGCCATCGCCATTGAGGTCGCCGGGCACCGGCGGAGGCAGCACCGCCGCGAGCGCGGCGGCGGCGTTGATCCGACCGAAGCCGGTCAGGGAGTCGAAGCCGGGGGTGCCGAGGTCGAGCGTCGTCGTCTCGATTGCGGTTCGCACGTCCTGCGGCGTGAGCGTCGGATCCACGGAGAGCAGGAGCGCCGCGAGTCCTGAGACCATCGGCGTCGCCATCGAGGTGCCGGTCAGGTACTTGTACGCGGTCGTCCCGCTCAGCGAATAGACGTTGACGCCGGGCGCCATCACGTCCAACTCGGGACCGAAGTTGGACGACGGCCAGCGCTGGTCGAGGTTGTTCGTGGCGCCGACCGCGATCGTCTCCGGCCACTTCGCCGGGTACGACACGCCCGAAGCGCTGTTGCCGCTTGCCGCCGCCATGACCACGCCCTGGGCCGCGGCGTAGAGCACCGCGTCGTGCAGGTAGTCGGTGCCGGCGGAGTACTGCAGGCTCATGTTGATGACGTCGGCTCCGGCGTCGGTCGCATAGGTGATCGCGTCCGCAACCCACGACTCGAACCCCGTGCACGGATCGACGACGACCACCGGCAGGATGAGCGCCGGCCAGGCCAGGCCGGCAATGCCGATCCCGTTGTCGCCGATCGCCGCCGCGATGCCCGACACGTGCGTGCCGTGGCTGTTGCAGACGTCCACTGTGACGTCATTGTTCTGCGGGACGTTCCATCCGGGCAGGATCTTGGCGCCCAGATCGACGTGCGGGTTCACGCCGCTGTCGAGCACGGCGATCACCAGCTCCGAGCCGACGGTCGTCGTCCAGGCTTCGATCGCGCTGATGTCGGCGCCGGACAGGCCGGGCGTGCCTTGGATGGTCTGCCCGGTGTTCTCGAGGGCATACTGCAACCCGAAGAACGGGTCGTTCGGCACCTCGCCCGCCACGCCTCCGACGGGATCGACTTCGGCGGACTCGACGAACATGCCGAAGGAACGCAGCGTTGCCGCTGTCGCATCCGCGTCGGCACGCTCGGCAAGACGCACGGTGTAGTAGCGGTCCAATCGCAGCGCTCGCGCCAGCTCCGCGTTCGACGGCGTGTGACGCATGGCGGCGTGGATCGAGCGCACGCCCTGGCGCTCGAGGATCCCGGCGAGCTTCGACGACGCACTGCCGGGCTTGCCCGCCTCGCCCTCGCGCAGCGTGGGACGGCCGGCGTCGAAACCCGCGACGATTCCCGGACGCACGCGGATCACCAACTGGCCACCTCCGGCGAATGCCGGCCCGGGAGCCGGTTCGGCCGCGGCGGCCGACAGCGACAGGGCGTGAGCGACGATGGCGGCGGTCAGCAGGGGCATGGTCTTCTCGCGGGCAGACGTGGCATACGACGGTTCGCGTCGCCTGACTACAAGGATGCCCCGATCCCGCCCGGGTTCCAGCCTTTCGGCGCTCACTCGGGCACGTTCGGCCACCCGAACCGTGCGATCCTCCCCGTGTTACCCTTGTCGCACCCGCCAGCGTCCGGTACACTCCCGCATTCATCCGAAAATCCGGATGAACGAATGAAGCGCTTCGGTCCCGCTGGCGGGCACGGCTTCACCTCCACGTCAACCAACCATTCGCCGGAGCTCGCATGTCCATTCGCCGCCACCTGTTCACCTCCGAGTCCGTGTCGATGGGTCACCCGGACAAGCTTGCCGACCAGATCTCCGACGCGATTCTCGACGCGATGCTCGCCGACGATCCGCAGAGCCGGGTCGCCTGCGAGACGCTGGTCACGACGGGCCTGGTGATGATTGCGGGCGAGGTGACCACGTCGACGTACGTGGACATTCCCGCGGTGGTGCGCGACACGGTGCTCCGAGCCGGATACGACGACGCGGCCAAGGGCCTCGACGGCAAGAGTTGCGGCGTGGTCGTGGCGCTGGGCAAGCAAAGCCCAGACATCGCGATGGGCGTGAACGAGACCGCGGGACATGCCCAAGGCGCCGGCGACCAGGGCATGATGTTCGGCTTTGCCTGCCGCGAAACCGAGTCCCTGATGCCGCTGCCGATCGATCTCGCGCATCGGCTCGTCGCCACGCAGGCCGACGTGCGGGAGAGCAGCACCGTTCCTCACCTTCGTCCCGATGCCAAGAGCCAGGTCACGGTCGAATACGAGGGACTTCGTCCGGTGCGGGTGGACACCGTGGTGCTCTCCACGCAGCACGGGCCGGAGTGGAACCACAACCAGTCCGAGCTCAAGAAGGCGGTCATCGAACACATCGTTCGTCCGGTGCTCGGCACCTGGTGGCACGACGACATCAAGGTGCACGTGAACCCGACCGGCAAGTTCGAGATCGGCGGCCCGCACGGCGACTGCGGTCTCACGGGCCGGAAGATCATCGTGGACACCTACGGCGGACGCGGCCGGCACGGCGGCGGCGCCTTTTCCGGCAAGGACCCCTCGAAGGTGGATCGATCAGCCGCCTACATGGCCCGCTACATCGCCAAGAACGTGGTCGCGGCCGACCTGGCCGACGTGTGCGAGGTGCAGGTCAGCTATGCGATCGGCGTGGCGGAGCCCGTCTCCGTGCACGTGGACTGCCAAGGCACCGCGAAGGTCGACGAGAACACGATCGTCACGCTGATCCGGGAGCACTTCGACCTCACGCCGAAGGGCATCATCGCGACCCTCGGCCTGCTCAATCCCATCTACAGCCCGACGGCGGCCCACGGCCACTTCGGCCGCACCCCCGACGAGTCGTGCGAGGGCAGCTTCACCTGGGAACGCACCGACAAGGCCGCGACACTGCGCTCGGCCGCCGGGCGCGTGGGCGTGGCGGCGGGATGATGGTGACGGGCGGAGGCGCGTCCTCCGTCCATCACTTCCCGGCGGCCCGGAACGCCCCCAGCAGGTTTTCGCGTCTCCACTCCGGCCACGGCACGGGCGGACGATCGCCGAAGGGAACGAGATGGCGGGCCATGATTCCCAGCATGCGCAGCGATGCGAGCAGCCGCTTGTGCAACGGGGCCATCACGGCGCGGCCGTCGTGGTGCAGAAGCAGGATCGTGAGATCGTCGTCGCCTTCGCGTTGTCCGCGCCAATTGGCGAGCCGTTCGACCAGCGCATTCACGAGGTCGCCTGGCTGACCCGCGTCGATCGATGCCACCATCTCGATGAGTCCCGGCTCGCCGAGGAGCTCGCCGGTCGGGGATCGCGACTCGGTGACCCCGTCCGTGTAGAGCAGCACCATGTCGCCCGGCCGAAGCCGGATACCGAACTGCTCGTAGCGCGTGGGCTCCAGCACCCCGAGAGGCAGGTTCCTGACCTCCGCCGACTCGGCTTCCCGCGCGCCGGCGGGAGGGGGCACGAGCAGTTCCCATCGGCGCTGCTGGGCGCGGTACCAGAGCGGGCGGGGATGCCCGGCGTTGCACACGTCGAGCGTGTGTGACGGGCCGAAGTACGTGATGGTCAGCGAGGTCGCGAAGCGTGTTGATTCGTCGCTCGAGAACTCCCGGTTGAGCGCTTGAACGAACGTCGTCTGGTCCAGGTAGTTGATGTAACGCCGCATCAGGCGCTGAAGCCGGCGGGCGATGCCGGCGACCTGTTCGCCATGACCGCTGACATCGGCGAGGACCACTCTCGCAATGCGCCCGGTCCCGCAGCTCGAGACGTAGTGCACGTCTCCGCCGGCGGCCTGGTCGTGATAGGGGCGGCTGAACACCCATGCGGACAGACCGGGCATGACGACACCGTTGTCTGCCGCATGATTCCCGCCCCACACCTCCATGCACTGCATGGTGTGCATCGAGGACGCACGCTCGACCGGGGGCATGGGGGAAGCTGGCATGGGGTGAGATGGATTCTCGCCGAGGGTATTGCGCATTTCGAGGAGGAACGACGGAACGGAGCGGTTGCGACAGCACCGTGATGACGCGGCCCAGAAGCGTTCGACAAGAAGCGTACGACACGCTCCATCGCACCATCCATCAACTCCGAAGGTACCCTGCCGTGTTCCCCGAACCTCATGGTCGCGCCCTCCCCCACCACCGCCCGTGCCGCCGTCCTCGAACACCTCGTGCGGGCGGTCGAGGAGTTCCCGGATCTTTCGATCGGCGATGTGCCCGGAGACGGGCTTTCCGCGGCCGACCAGTCGCTCGCCCATGCCATCAACCAGGCCGTGCGACGTCGCTGGCTCACCTTGGAGGCGGTCGTCCAGCAGCGGCTCACGCGTCCGTTCGCCGAGTTGGAGCCCCCGCTCCGAGCCGCCCTCCTTGCTGGCGCGGCACAGCTCCTCCTGATGGACCGCCTTCCGGCGCATGCCGTAGTCGACGAAACCGTCCGCTGGACACGGAGCCGGCTTCGTCCGGGCGCCGGCGGCTTCGCGAACGCCGTTCTGCGTCGCGTCGCCGATGCCGTCGGATCGGCCGTTCGAGTTCCGGCCTCGGGCGGGCCCTCGCTCGACGCCGGCGAAATGCCGCTCGACGACGGTACGGCGTGGCGCTTCCCCGAGAGCCCGTTCGGCTTGGAGGGCCCTTCGCGACTGGCCGAGCAGACGAGCCATGCGGTGCACCTGGTCGAGCGCTGGATCGCGGCGCGCGGGGACCGGGTCGCACGGGACCTCCTGCTGCACGACCTGGTGCTGCCACCCGTGGTGTTCGCCGGGCTGCCGGACACGCTGGAGGATCCGGCACTGCGACGGCACGATCGACCGGGCTTCCACATCCTTGCTGGCGGTGTCGGCGTGCGGGCCAAGCTGCGCGATCTGCTCAGCGCCCATCCGCTGGCCCGCGTTCAGGATTCGACCGCCGCGAGCGCCGTGGAGGCCACGCGCGAACTCCAGGTTCGCACCGCCGTGGACCTCTGTGCCGGGCGCGGCACCAAGACCCGGCAGCTCGCAACGGTCCACCCCAACGCACGCATCGTGGCCACGGACGCCGACCCCGGTCGCCTGCACGACTTGCGAACGGCGCTGCGTCGGTTTCCCGCCGTGGAGGTGGTCGAGTTCACCCGCATTCGGAAGGCGGCGATCGATGCCGACCTTGTGCTGGCCGATGTGCCGTGCTCGAACACCGGCGTCCTGGCGCGGAGGCTGGAGGCCAGGTACCGATTCGGATCAATGGGCCTGGCGGAGCTCGTTTCGCTTCAACGGAGGATCCTGCGGGGCGCTGCCGATCTCGTGCGGCCAGGTGGATGGCTGGTGCACTCGACCTGTAGCCTGGAGCCCGAGGAGAACGAGGAGCAGGCAAGATGGGCAGCGCGGGCGTTGGGCATGGCGGTCGTGTTCGAGCGGTCGATGCTGCCCACTGGCCTGCCCGGGGACCCGCCCACGGCCTATGCCGACGGCGGCTATCACGCGCTCCTCGAGCGTCGTCGTTGACCAAGCGGGCGCTGCCGACCCGTTGCGCCGAGGACTGTGCTACGATCTCCCCCTTTCCCGCACTTCCCACGCCAGCGGAACCGCACGACGCACACCATGAACATCCTCGACATCCTGTCCCCGCAGGCGGTCAAGGTCCCCCTCGTCGCGACGAACAAGCACGACGCGATCGACGAGCTGGTGGACGTGCTCGCGGAAGCCAATCTCATTGCCGATCCCGGCGCCCTGAAGCGGGTGGTGTGGGAGCGGGAAATGCAACGCTCGACCGGCATCGGCGAGGGCCTGGCCATCCCGCACGGCAAGTGCCCGGGCTCGAAGCGGCTGGTCATGGCCATCGGTCGGCCGACGGAACCGATTCCCTTCGATGCGATCGACCGCAAGCCGGTGCGCCTGATCGTGCTCCTCGCGTCGCCGCCCGAGCGCACCTCGGACCACATCCAGGCGCTCGGCCGCATCAGTCGCCTGATGACGAACCCCACGTTCCGCGAAGCGACCTACAGCGCCGCCACTGCCGAGGAGCTGCACAAGCTCTTCGAGCAGGCGGAGACGGGGAGCTGAGGAAGGCGAGG
>JAGQOG010000512.1 GCA_020427695.1 Phycisphaerales bacterium | reverse complement strand
GTGTCCACTTTGGCCCGTGCTTCGCCTCGGGAATGGGCCTCCCCAAGCCAAGAATGCGTGTCCACTTCGGCCCTCTTCGGCCCACGTGTCCACTTCGGCCCAAGCCAAGAGTGCGTGTCCACTTTGGCCTCTTCCACTTTGGCCTCTGGGGGCGGCTACCCCGCCAAGAGTGCGTGTCCACTTCGGCCTCTCGCGTTCGGCCTCGGGCAGGGGTTTGCCCGGCCGAGAGTGCGTGTCCAGTTTGGCCCGCGGGCGTGGGTTCCGAAGCCGAGAGTGCGTGTCCAGTTTGGCCCGGAAGCCGAAAGTGCGTGTCCAGTTCGGCCTCGGGCAGGGCTCTCCCCGGCCGAATGTGCATGTCCAGCTTCACCCGCTTCACCCCCCGGCCGAGAGTGCGTGTCCAGCTTCACCCAGTTTGGCTCACCCGGGGGTCCGGGGGTCCGGGGGTCCAGTGGTCAGGCACCCACCCGAGCACCGTGGATCATGGACTCGATCTCCCGGGCCGATCCGATCGCCTCGACGATCCGTTCGATGGCGCGATCGATCTCGCTCTCCGTCGTCCAGCGTCCAAGGCTGAGCCGGATCGCCGACGCGGCCAGCGTGCTGTCGTACCCCAGGGCGGAAAGCACGTGGCTTGGACCCTTCTTCTCGCTCGTGCAGGCCGACCCGGTCGAACACGCCACGTCCGGCAGTTCCATCATCACCGCGTCGGTGTCCACGCCCTCGACGATCAGGTTGCAGATGTGCGGCATCCGGCGCTGCCGGTGGCCCACCGGATGGACGCCCGACAGGCGCTCCAGCAACGATCGCTCGAGCCGATCCCGCAACGCCGACAGCCGGACGCGCTCCTGCTCCATCTCCTGCTGGCACAGTTCGCAGGCAGCGCCGAAGCCAACGATGCCGGGCACGTTCAGCGTTCCCGAACGCATGCCATGCTCATGGCCGCCGCCATCGATCTGGTTGCACGGGCAGGTGGCCGTGCCCGTCCGGCGGACGAACAGTGCCCCGATGCCCTTTGGTCCGTACATCTTGTGACTCGACCAGCTCAGCAGGTCGATGTTGTCGCGCTCGACGTCCACCGGCATCTTGCCCACCCACTGCGTGCCGTCGGTGTGGAAGGTGATGCCGTGCTCGCGACAGACGGCACCGATCGA
Organism: Phycisphaerales bacterium; assembly: GCA_020427695.1. Classification (GTDB taxonomy): domain Bacteria; phylum Planctomycetota; class Phycisphaerae; order Phycisphaerales; family SM1A02; genus JAGQOG01. The sequence goes on along the minus strand of JAGQOG010000512.1, from coordinate 2,202 downwards.
CGGCACGTCGTTGACGGTCCCCGTCTCGTTGTTGGCCCACATGATCGTGGTCAGGATGGTGTCGGACCGGATCGCCTGACGGACCATGTCGGCCGTCACCACGCCGTCGTGGCCGGGCGTGATCACGGTCAGGTCGAATCCCTCCTCCCGCAGCCGTTGGCACGGATCGAGGGCCGCCTTGTGCTCATGGGCCGCGGTGATGATGTGCCCGCGATGTGCCGAGCCAAGCGGGGCCTTGGCCCGGGCACAGGCCGTGCCCTTGATGGCCAGGTTGTTGCTCTCCGTCGAGCCGCTCGTCCAGACGATGTCGGCCGGCGTGGCGCCGATCAGGGTCGCGGCCTGGCGACGAGCCCGATCGACCGCCGTCAACGCCTCGCGGCCGAACCGGTGACTCCGGCTGGCCGCGTTCCCGTACTGCTCGAGGAAGTACGGCGTCATCGCCGCGAAGGCCCGCGGATCGACCCGAGTGGTTGCGGCGTTGTCCAGGTAGATCGTCGTCCCAATCGACATCGGGCGTTGGCTCCAGCGGCGAGCATTCGTTTCCGGCGGGCAACGCCGCCCCGAACCTCATGGTACGCCCCGAGTCCAGAGCCGCCAACGACCACATCGGCGGCCCGATCGGACCGACGCCGGTATTCTCGCTGCCCATGGACCTGGTCACGGAACCCCGCGCGCTCGAGCGGCTTCGCGGCAGCGCACTCGTTCCCACGATGGGTGCACTGCACGAGGGACATGCCGCGCTCATCCGCCGTGCGGCGGCGTTGGGCGGACCCGTCGTGGTGTCGCTGTTCGTGAACCCCACCCAGTTCGGCCCGGACGAGGACTACCAGCGCTATCCCCGGACGATCGACGCGGATCTCGAGGTGGCCCGACGATCGGGTGCCGACGCGGTGTTCGCCCCTGCGGCGACCGCGATCTATCCCGAGGACGCCCCGGTCGCCGTGCCGCCGCTTCCAAAGGTGGCGTTGACGCCGCGACTCGAGGACGCCTGCCGCCCGACGCACTTCGCCGGCGTGTGCCAGGTCGTCGCGAGGCTGTTCGACCTCGTGGCACCACGCTACGCGGTCTTCGGCGAGAAGGACTACCAGCAGCTCCTGGTGGTCACGGCGATGGTCGCCGATCAAGCCCCGCGCTGGCGCGAGTTGCGCATCGAGCCGCATCCCACCGTGCGCGAATCGGACGGTCTCGCGCTGAGCAGCCGCAACCGCTACCTGGCGGCCGAACAGCGCGAGCAGGCGTTGGGGCTATCGAGAGCACTTCGGGTCGCCCACGCCGCCCAGCGTCCGGAGACGGCCGAGCGCATGATGCGCGACACGCTGGAAGCGCACGAGCTCGCGGTCGAGTACGCCGTCGTGCGCGACGCAACGACGCTCATGCCGGTCGCAGGCTTCGATCGCCCGACCAGGGCGCTGATCGCCGCCCGCCTTGGTGCCGTGCGCCTGATCGACAACGCCGCCATGACCGTGTGGCGCTGACGGAAGCTCAGGGCTTCCACACCGCGGCGTCGATGACGGACCACAGATGGATGATCCATCCCAACAGGACGATCCACAGCAGCGCGCACAGCACGAACATCACGAGCGCGATCAGCGGCCGGCCCTGGACGAGTTGTCCGAGACCGGGAATGAAGAAGCTCGCCAGCGCGGCGATGACGTTTCCTGCGGATCCCTGCCCAGCGTTGCTCATCAAGGCCTCCTCTCTGCCGGCTCCGATCGCGGAGCCCGGTATGTCTCGCCCGGGAATGTCCCGCTCGTGGTGGTTCTTCGGAAGCTGTTCGGGTGTTTTCGGTCGGGCGCGGGCCAATCGTCCATCAATCCTGCGGTTCGAGCGACTCCCCCGCCGATGAAGTGGTCTTGTCGGGCCCAAGCACGGAGGTGCCTCATGACCGCACGATTCGCCGGATTGTCCCTCGCCGTGGCTCTCTTGGCCATCCTGGCCGGTGGAGCGGCCCAGGTTCCGCAGAACGCATCGGCAGGAACACCCGCTCCCGCGTTCCACCTCACCGATCTCGACGGCAAGAGCGTGTCGCTCTCCGACCTCCGCGGCAAGGTGGTCGTCCTCGACTTCTGGGCGACGTGGTGCGGTCCCTGCGTTCGCGGCCTTCCGGTGGCGAAGGACACCACCGCCGCGCGGCGCAAACAAGGCGTCGCCTTCTACGCGGTCAACGTGCAGGAGCCGGCGGACAAGGTGGCGAGCTTCATG
>JAGQOG010000511.1 GCA_020427695.1 Phycisphaerales bacterium | reverse complement strand
TCGCCCAGCTCGATGTCCACCGCGGGGCAGTAGTCCACCGCCCGAACGCACATCCGCAGGAACTGTTCCGCGAGCTGGCTGGCTTCGTCGGCGAGGGCGTCGGCCAGGTCGGACGGAAGCTCGCCCTTCGGCAGCACGCCCGTGCCGCTGGTGCAGAGGCGCAGCAGCCGCGCCGTCTTGCGGTGGTAGATGGTGGCGAACGCCTCGAAGACGGCACAAAGGAAGACCTGGCCGAGGTCGTGCGCCTCCAGCCTGGGGCTGTACTGGAGCGGGTTCTTGAAGCCGCCGGAGAGATCGTCCACGGCATCCCGCAGCGCGCCCTCGACGCCCACGGCCTTCCCGAACTGCTGCGCCATGCCCGAGAGGATCGATCGCTTCGAGAGGTCGCCGCGGACGGCGCCGATCGCCCGGCGCACCACGGTGCGATGTGTGAACTTGTGCAGGAGCGCCACCAGATCGGAGAAGCCCTCGTGGAAGCCGAGCACGTCCGGCCCCGTCGCCTCCATGAACCGCGTGCGCATCCCGTCGAGCAGCGCGTGGCTCATCTCGTGGGCGACGACATCGTGCGACAGGCACGTGAACACCCATTCCTCCGGGCCGCGGCGACCGCCGATGCCCTTGGGACGAGCCATGAAGTAGCCGAACGCGACCTCGCCCTCGGCCTGGTCGTAGTAGGCGTTGTCCTCCTGGAAGGCGTGCGGGCGCAGGCGAAGCGTCGAGCCCTTGAAGCCCCAGCCGGGATCGCGCCCTAGGGCGGCGCGGAAGGTGGAGTACAAGCGCGACGCGATGGCGTAGACCATCTGCTGGTGCGACCGCCAGTCGGTGGGCGACGGATCGAGGCCGTTCATCACCAGGAGGCGCGGCTCGTTGAGGTCGAGCGGCCGGTACGTCTCCTTCAGCGTGTCGTCGCGATCGACGACCGCGATCACGGCCCCGGCCGGTCCGGGCTTCAACGGTTCGTAGGGCACCAGCACTTCGGCCACGGCCCCGTCCAGCCGCGAACCGGAGGGATCGAGGGTGAAGATGCGCAGCCGCCGGTGGACCGGATCGTCGCGCTGCCGCTCGAACGGCCGCACGTTCGTGGACCAGGTCAGACGTTCGCCAAGTTCGAAGTCGGCCATGGTGTTCACCGAAGTCGCCGGGCGAGCTGCTGGAGGGCGCTGGCGATCTCCGAACGCTCGCGCAGCGGCACGCGATCGGCGACCTTGACGCCGCCCGCGGCCTTCGCCCGGTCCGCGTCGGCGGCCGCCTTGAGCAGCGGCAGCGGTCGCCGGTCGTCGGCGCAGTGGAGCTCCGGCGTCTGTCGGCGCGCGGTGCCGAAGGCGGCGAGCACGCGGTCGTGGAAGCCTTCGTTGGTGAGATCGTCGATGCCCTGTCGCAGGATCTTCGCCGCCCGCAGGGTGAAGTGACCGTGGCCGTTGGACTCGAGCGCCGACTCGTCCGAGCGGCAGGCGGAGAAGAACACCTCGGCCGCCGCGTGGACGCCGCGCACGCCGACGGCCGGCGCACCGCGGCGAACGCCGGCCCGTTCGCGGAACGCCCGGTGGGCGGCGTTGCGTTCGGCGCTCGGCGGCAGGTAGCGCGACCGCTCCGTCGGATCGGCGGGGGCGCCGGTGCCGAGGGAGGACGCCCAAAGGCGATTCATGGTGCCGGAGTGGCAGCAGTCGAAGAAGCAGGTGACGTTCACGCCGGCCCGCGCCCGGCGGAAGAGCTCCGCCAGATCGTCGTCGATCACGTACGCCCCGAACCGGTAGTCGAAGGGCACCATCGCTTCGTCGAAGCCTGGCGTGTCGCCGTCCGCCTCGTCGCCGTCGATGTCCTCCACCCGCGTTCCGTGGCCGGCGTACTGGAAGGCGACGACATCGCCGGGCTCGGCGTCGTCGATGAGCTGCTTCATGCGGTCGAGGATCGCCTCGCGGGTGGCGTCGGCGTTCACGAGCATCGGCTCCATGTCGAAGCCGAGCGCCTTGAACGTGTCGTGCCAGAGGGTGGCGTCCGCTACGCAGCCACCGAGCGGCGCATCGGGATAGTCGTCGATGCCGATGCAGAGGGCGCGGTGCCGTCCGGCGGGAGCGGCCGTCGTCTTGGCCCGGTCGCTGGTGTAAGGCTCCTCGACCACGTGCACCGCGGGCTCGGCCGTCGTTGCGCCGATCGTGCCGCGCCAAGCGTCGGCATCGAACCCTTGGCGTTCGAGCTCGTCGGCGATCGCGTCGCCGACGGGCCGCAGCGCGCGGGTGCCGCCGTCCTGGCGCGGAAACGCCTCGATGGCGCCCTCCGGTCGGCCCAGCACCCGGCGGAGGACGCTGTTCATGGTCGGCGGATCGTCGTCGAAGCCGCCGTGGCTGGTGGACTGCGACGCGCTGGTGCCCACGGCGTGCGGCGTGACGGACCAGACGACCTCGCCCGCCGCGCTGGCTGCACCGCCGAGGCCGAACAGGGCGCTGAGCTCGGCGTCGCGTCGCACGCTCTCCTCCAAGCCGAGGATCTCCGTGCGGGCGGCGGGCTCGAGGGCGTGGTAGATCAGGTACAGGAGCGACTTCTGGTAGATCGAGCACGTGTCGGCGCGCTCGAGGTCGCGCTTCATGGTGAACATCGCGATGCGGTCGTACGCCTTGCGAACGAGCGGCAGCAGGCGGGCCCGGAAGTCGGCGACCGTGATCGCCGGGGCCAGCAGCAGGAGCGACTCGAAGCGCGGCAGACCGAGCTGCATGGCGGTCGGAAGCAGGTGGGAGTGGAAGATGGACCCGGCGCTGTGGCCGACCGCGTGAAGCTGCACGCGGTTCTTCCCGAGTTTCGCCACGGCCTCGCCCAGTCGGCGGAGGGTGTGCGTGCCGCCGCCCGCCGGAGCGAAGGCCAGCTCGGCGCTGCGCTTCATGCCGCCCCAGATCTTGGGTCCGCCGAGAACGCGTGCCGTGACCTCGAGCACGGGATCGGTGGTGAAGTCGAAGAGGTCGCGGGTGCCCATGGCGCGGCGCCCGGACGACAGGAGTTGCCCCAGCGTCTCGAAGAGGCCCGTCTCCCACACGAAGACGAGGGGATACACGCCGTTGGCGAGCCACCAGTCCACCTGCTTGGACGCGATCTCGAGACCGGCCTGTTCGTCCACCAGGCCGCCGTGGGCGAAGACCACCACGCGACGGGGCTCGCCGGCGGGTTGGCTTGCCGCCCACTGCGGCAGGTGCTCCTGGAAGATCGCGTCGACCTCCTGGGGTGTCGAGGTGAACTTGCCCCCAGCGGAAAAGCCGCCCTGATTCAGGTTCACCACGAATCGGCGCAGAGAGGCGAGCCGTTCGGCGTCGAGTCGGGCGGCGCTGGCCTGCCACGGCAGGCCGCCGCGCGGCGCGTCGGCGTGGTTCCCGGTGCGAGCAGAACCGAGCGGTTCGACGCCCACCGCCGCCTCGGCCGGAAACGGCCGGGCGAGCGCGGGATCGACCTCGCGCTCGGTGCGGCGCGAACGCGCCTTCGACGCTCGCCCAGTCGATGGCCCAGTTGAGGGCCCAGTTGAGGGCCCAGTCGATCGTCCGGTCGCGCCGCCCGTCGTGCGCTTCGCGGAACCCGTCGCGCGGGAACTGGAACGGGACGACGTCTTGCTTCGCCGCTTGCTCTTCTTCTTGGCCATGGGTTCTCCCGGTCGGTGTCCCCAGCGCCGCGGGTTCGATTGGCGCGAGCGCAGATGCGTGTCGCATCGCCCAGCGGCGCCGGCATGGTACCCGATGATCTCGCCACGATGTGGCGACGGCGTTCCCGGCGGACGAGCGATCGCTACGGCGTCGTGCCGCTGGTTGTGGCCGCCGCGGGCGCGCCCATTGCAGGATCGATGGGCGCAGGATCGACGGGTGGAGCCGGCGGCGGATCGAACTCGTTGTATCGGATGAAGTCCGCTCGCTGCTGCGGCGTGGGTGCGCTCGCCTGCCATGCCGCCCAGTACATCCCGGCGAGCACGGCCGCGGCGTCGGTCAGTCGATCGGCGATGAAGTCGCGGCCTTCGTCGCCTTCAAGCGCCCCCGACTGCTGCAATCGGTAGAGCGGTTCGACGCCGGAAAAGCTGCGCCCGATCAACTCGATGGCGGGCGTCCACGCGTCCTCCGGGTCGTACATGGGCAGTGGCTTGCACCATGGCCGGAGCGTGCTGCCGTCGAGGTGATGGTGGGACACGATGGCGCCGTCCACATAGGCATGGAACCCCGGTTCCGTCGTGTAGCCATGGGGGTTCTCACCGGTCCATCCGTGATGGTGGATCGTCGTATGCAACGGCTGGCCGGCGTCGCCCACGAAGTGGCTGAGCTGGCCCATTTCGCGCCAGGCGTTCTGCCGTGCCGTGGCGAGCATTCGATCGCGCGCCTCGGGCGCGACGACGTCGGCGTCGAGCGTCTCCAGAATGCGCACGGTGTTGAAGCTGGACACCAGGAGCGCGTAGTGCTCGGAGATCGCGTAGGGAAGGAAGCCGACGGTGGCGCTGTTGAAGGCGATCACGCCGCGCCGCTCGGTCGATTCGGGTGGCGTGCGCACCAGTTGGGCGACAAACGGATAGCGGAGCGGCGGCAAGGTGGCCAGGCTCATCCCGTGCGCCGCCAGCAGCTCGACGTCGAGGTAGTGGTCGGGATCGTTGCGCTGCTTGAGGGCGGGCAGGGGCGTGCCGCGCCAGCGGTCGGGCTCGTAGCACTGGTACGTCGCCGCCTCGATCGCCGTTTCCGAGCGCAGCCACTCCGGGGCGTCCTCGGGCAGCGTGGCGATCGCGATGCGGGTGACGGTCCGGTGACCCGGCGCGTTCCACGCCGACGCTGGTCCCGCGGCGAAGAGTGCGACAGCCGCCACGAACCGTGCGGCGAGGCGGGAGGGGCGGGAAGTGGTCGTCATGGGGGCGAGGTCGGCGATGGTCCGGAGGTCGAGCCTCCGGGAGCCTATTGCCGGATCGCCTCGCGTGCCAAGGCCTGCGCTCGTTCCAAGGCGACGCCAGCGGCCGTCGGCACGTCGGGTTCGACGCCCACGCCTTCCCAGTTCGTTCCCGAGATCGGATTCATGGCCCGCATGAAGGGCACGCGAACCACGATCCGGTCGCTGATCCGCTCGCCGCGGACGGGATGGGCCCCGCCCCCGGTGGTCTCGCCCACGATCACCGCCCGCTTGAGGTTCTTGAGGTTGTAGGCGAACTCCTCGGCGCCGGAGAACGTGTATGAACTGACGAGGACGTACACCGGAAGGTCGGTGGGGAAGCGCTGACCGGGCACGTCCGCCAGCGTCCAGAACTCGTCGATCACCCGGCCGGAACGGTCGACCATGCTGTTGAGGTGCGTGGGGGTGTCGAAGAGGTAGCTGCTGATGAAGCGGATCATCTCCGGCGAACCGCCGCCGTTCTCGCGCAGGTCCACGATGAGCGCGTCGCAGTGGGCCAGGAAGGCGAGTGCTGCGGCCGCGGTGGCCTTCGCCTCATCGTCGTCCACGAAGGCATTGAACTTCAGGTAGCCGATGTTGTCGGGCAGGATCTCCGCGGTGCGGAAGGCGAAGTTCTGCCGCCGCATGTCCGCGCGGGACGGTCCGCTCTCGGGCAGCTCGGCTCCGTCCTGTCGCGGGGCAACCCGCACCCCGAGGTGCTTGTCGTGGCTCACCGCGCGGAGGTCGGCGGTCAACCGCTGGGCGAGCAGGGCATCGTCCGCGATCTCGTCGTAGTCGCCCTGCTCGAGCTTGGCCAACACGGCGGTGCTCATCTGTTCGGCCACCTCCGGGTAGACGTAGCCCGCACGGAGCGCGGCCAGCGCGTCCTCGATCAACTGTCGGCGCTCCGCCGCGGAGATCGGCTGGGGTGCGACGCGATCGCCGAACGAGGCGATCATGATTGCCTGGAGCCGGTCGGGTTCGGCGGAGTCGAGACGCAACTCGATCTCGAGGGGCTCGCCGGCGCCGGTGGTGACGGCGACGATGATCGAGGCGGAATTCGAGGCGACCACCGAGCGTGCCTCGATCCCGTGCCAGGTCGCGAAGAGCCCGGCCAGTCCGGCGATGCGCTGCTCCTTCGGTCGGGCGCCTTGTCGAGCCGCCGACGCCCACCGTTCCTCGAAGCGCTCGGCGGCCGTGGCGGTGCCGTCGTTCGCGGCGGCGAAGAAGTCGCGTGCGCAATGGCCCGGGGTCGTATCGGGAAGCGCGATCTGTTCCGCGACGGCCTCGGCGGCCACCCCGGCGTCCGGTGGCGGAGATGCTGGAGACGCGCTCGCCGTCCTCCCCGCGGCCGCGGGGGCCAGGGCGACCATCAGGGCCGCCACGCCGGTGAGGATCCGTTGGCCGAGGTGGCGCAGTCGGCAGGGCAGCGGATGGGACAGGGCACGGCGGGCGTTGGTGGTGGGATTCATGGTGGTCTCGTGACCAAAGGCATACCAGCCGCGGCGGCGGATGGTGCAGCCCTTGTTGGGGAACCGGATGCGGACATTCTGCGGGGAAGGACGCCGAGACGACCCAGAACCGCGGCAGAACCGCTGCAGAATCGCCGAAGCGACCGCGTCTTCAGCGGAGCTCGACCAGCCCTCGCGGCGATTCGATGGTCGCCACCAACGCCGGCGCGGGTCCGGCACGCAGGTGCAGATCGACGCCCGCTCGTTGGAGCATCGATCCCAAGCGCTCCGCATCGGGGTGCTGCCCCTCGAGTGACCGCAGGCGGCATCCTCCGGGGGCGGTCGCGGCCGGGTGTGGTGTCGATCCCCACTCGATCAGGAACGGAACCAGCCCATCGTGCCGCGGGGTCGTGGGATCGGTCAGGCGCCAGGCGAGCAGGACGCCATCGTCCCGGCGCCGGCTGCCGCTTTGGATGGCGCCGAGATCGACTCCGGCGCGGGACGCGTCTCCGGTCGCGCGACCGATGTCCTCGGTGGCCACGGCCCAGGTGGACAGGAACGGCGTGCGCGGATCATCGACCCCAAAGGGGTGAGGTCCGTGCGCGGCGGCGGCCGGATCGGGCGCGACGACCTCCAGGTACGACCGCGGGCCGAGCGCGAGCAGGGCGTTCCGCGTGCCCCAGGCGGGGTGGCGGCCGCCGGAGGCGGGGCGAACCCCGAGGACGGCGCCGATCCGTTCGATCCCCTCGTCGAGGTCGCGCACGGCATACACGAGGTGGTCGAGGGCGAGCATGGCGTTCGACGTCACTCCGTGATCAGGTGCTTCTCGCGCGTAAACGTCTCGAACAGGCGACGGTGCCACGCGTGACCGAACTCGTCGGTGCGGTCGTGGTACTCGCGGATCCACGACTCGAGGAACGTTTGCGCCTGCGTCTGATCCTCGGGGGAGCGAAACTTGTGCGGTTCCCATTCCCGCTCCCGGTTCCGCTCGATGCACGACTCGGGATCGATGTCGAGGAAGTACACGGCGGTGGCGTGCGACATGACGAGCTCGATGATGTCGCCGTAGCAGCCCTCGATGACCCAATTCGCGTGCTGGGCCATGAAGTGCGCCAGGTGGGTTCGCACCTCGTCGAGCGGTCGCCGGTTGGTCGAACCGACCGGCTTCCACGCGATCGTGTCGAGATCGAGCCGCTCGGCGTGGTGCTCACTCGCGAGTTGTCGTGCGAGGGTCGTCTTCCCCGCGCCTGCGTTGCCGAAGACCAGAATTCGCGTCGTCATGGGCGCTCGCTCTCTCGGTACGGTCCAGTCGGGCTGAAGCATGCACGGTCCGACGATTCCAAAGACACCACGGCCGCACCCCCGATTCCAAGCTCCGAATCGTCAAGGGGGCGACCGCACTCGGGGCAGGTCGGGCCGACCACGCCGTTCAGGCAGTAGTCGCATCCCGGGCAGAAGCCGTCCCGGCGCGGCGGACGCCACCGCTGGAGCACGGCCAGGAGGGCGAAGGCGCAAAGCGTGCTCGCCGACCAGTAGACAAACATGACGCCGACCAGGTCGGGCCAGAGCCGGCCTTCCATCAGCGACCAGCCAGCAACAAACGCCGCGGGAACGGCCAGGAACTCGAAGAGCACCGCGCTGACTTGTTTCGTCCACCGCACGTGTCGTCTGGTCAGTACCAGCACGAGTCCGATCGCCGGCAGAATCCCAAAGACCGCCGCGACCGCTTCCGGGTGGAACGATCCCGTGAGCGGCCCGAAGAGGGGACGAACGACCGCCGCCACCGCGCCGGTTGCCGCCGCCGCCCCGCCCGCGATCACCGCTCGTGTCGCCGTGTGTCCGGTGCTCGAGCCGAATGTCGGCGCAGCCTCCAACCCCATGCGAAACTCCTCGTGCACCCCTTTCCCCGGAACCCGTTTCAGCCCCCCCGGACGCTCCGCCAGCCAACTCCCCAGTTGGCTCACCTCAGCCCTCGGCGGCACCCACGGCAGGGCTCGCCGTGGATCCCGGCCTGAATGGCCGGAGGGACTGTACGCCCCCGACTCCGGCTCGGTCCCCTCCTTTCGCGGCTTTTTGTCCGGTCCGCGACGTACGCCTTCCCTTGATCCAGTGCACGATGCGCTTCATCGCTCCGCTTGGGCACCGGATGGGTGCACGCGACCTGCGACCGATCCGCTCAGCGCGTCGGCGCGCCCGCGCGAACGGCGTCGCTCGAGCCACGCGGGCCGTTGCACGGATTCCAGCCTCGCGTCCGGCGGATGCGGGGCCGAACCCGAGCGGCGGGATCCGTGCCGCTTCGGGGTCGTCGAAACGCCTGCGGGTCTGTTACGCTAGAGCGCGTGCCCCTCGGGTACGAGGATGGAGCCGATGAGCGGCAGCCTTCGAGGATTCCACCAGTCGCAGCGGG
>JAGQOG010000049.1 GCA_020427695.1 Phycisphaerales bacterium | reverse complement strand
CGGCGCAGGCGTCCATGCCCAGAATGCGCCCCACCATCTCCTCCTCGTCGATCACCTCGGAGGCACCCGCCGCACGCAGAACGTTCACGTAGAGGTGGTAGCGCCCCCGCGCCAGGATGCGGAGTTCCGGGTACAGCGAGGCCGCATGGTCGATCGCCAGCGCCGCCGTCCGGTGGTCCGGAATCGTGACGACCAGGGTGATGGCCGTATCAAGGCCGGCGTGCTCCAGCACCTCCGGCGCCGACACGTTCCCCACGACGGTGTGCACCCCCTCCTTCTGCGCCAACGCCGCGGTCCGGGGATTGGTCTCGACGAGCGTGACCGCGTGCTTGGCGTCACGGAGCGCCTTGATCACCTCTCGACCCGAGGGACCGTAGCCCACCACGATCACGTGTGGCTCCAGCACCTCGGGATCGAGGCGCGGACCGCCCGTCGCGCGGGTCAGGCGTCGGCCGATGCCATGCGCCTGGGCGACCAGCGCCGGGGTGAGCACGAGCGTCACGATGGTGGTCGTGACCAGTGCCTGGAACATGTTCCTGCCGAAGAGCCCCGATTGAACGGCGCTGCCGGCGAGCACGAAGGAGAACTCGCCCACCTGGGCCACGCACAGACCCGCCGCCGCCGCGGTGCCCCGGTCCGTGCGCACGCTGCGCAGGGCGAGGTAGACGATCACCGACTTGATCACCAGGACGGCGATCACGAGGGCAACGACGAGCGCCGCGTTCGCCGGCACCAGGAGCCACTGCAGGTCGGCCAGCATGCCCATGGAGGCGAAGAAGAGCGTCACGAAGACGGTCCGCAACGACGTGAGCTACGCCCGCATCAGGGTCGCCATCGGCGAACCGGCGAGCACCACACCCGCGACGAACGCACCGAGCGCCGGCGAGAGCCCGGCGGCATGGGTTGCGAAGGTCGCCGCGAGACAGGAGGCCACGGCAAGGATGGTGGGAAGCTCGCGATTGTGGGCCCGGGCGGCGGCGCTGAGCACGCGGGGCATCAGGAACGCTCCCACGACGATGAGGGCAAACACCAGCACCAGCCCCTTGATGGCGGCCACGCTCAAGCTCGCCACGATCTGTCCGAGGCCGCCGCCGGTGCCAAGGAACGTGGCGAGCAGAACCAGCGGCACCACCGCGGCGTCCTGCACCAGCAGGATGGCCAACGATGCCCGCCCATGGAGCGACTCCAGCTCCGCCTTCTCCGACAGGGCGCGGATCACGGTCGCGGTGCTGCTCAGCGCCACGATGCCGCCCAGCACGATCGCGGCTTGCCAGGTGCGACCGGAGCCGATCGCCAGACAGGCCACGACCACCATCGTGGCCAGGATCTGGACGTTGCCCGCCACGATCGTGCTCAGTCCCAGCTCCCGGAATCGCTTCCAGGAGATCTCGAGGCCGATGGTGAACAGGAGGAGGGCGACGCCAAGCTCGGCGAGCGTCGAGACGCTGTCCTGGGCCACCAGGCCGAGGAGCGCCGGGCCGACAATCGTGCCCGCGACGAGATGGCCGATGATCGCGCTCTGCCGCAAGCGCTCGAACAGCAGTCCGAACACGCCGGCGGCAGCGAGCAGCACCACGACATCCTGGATGATGCGCCACTCGTTCATGGGCTCGACCACCGGTCGGGTCGGGGTCGATCATACGGGAACGGGGTGCAAGCGTCGGCGGGGGCGAAGGCGTCAGAGTTGGCGGTGCGCCGTCTTGAACTGCGTGCCGAGACCGTCCGCGTACTCCCAAACGTCAACGTCCAGCGATTGGACGCCCCACTGGCGGGCCACGCCGTGCGTGCCGTAGAGCACATCGAGTCGCCGGCCCTTGATCGCGCCCCCCCGATCGAGAACCGGTACCGGACTGCCGTTGTCGTAGCCCGGAACCGAGACGAGGGTGCCGAAGGGCAACAGCGACGTGTCGGCGGCGACCATCCGGCCACCATTGGTCCAAACCGAGAAGCCGCTGGCGGTGATGCCGTCGGCAGATGCCCCACACGAACGTTCGTCGGGGCTGTACGCGGTCACGGTCATCTTGATCGTTCGAGCGCGTCGAATGGGTCGGCCGTTGAACCACCGCACCTCGTCTTGGGCGCGCTTCCCGATCGCGGCGGTCGGCGCGGACGGAGCCTGCTGGGTGCCGCTCGCGGAGACGTTCGCGACCGGCCACTCGGGGAACCCGGGAATCGCATTCTGCCGTGCGTCCGCGGCGGGGCTCAGGGGGCGAGACTCGAGCGCGGTCGGACGCTGTGTGGCCGGGGTCGCCATCACCGTGGCCAGCATCGGTGCGGGCGCGGGATCGGCAAACAAACGGACGGTCCCGGCCAGCGCGACGGCTCCGGTTGCGGCGACCGCCGCTCGAACCCACTGGCGACGACGATTGACCAATCGGCGCGCGGAGAGCGCCTCAGTTCGTGCTCGCATCTTCTGATGGCCCATGCACTCCGACCGACGAGTCGCCAACCTGCCCACCACAGGTCGAGTTGGCTGGCCCGGGGGACCGGCCGGAGATTGGGGAGATGGTACCCCCTTCGTGGCCGAAGACGAGCCGCAGCGGCCCTTTGGCGCGAACGGCGGGTAGGACCATGACGACTGTCAGGATTGTGCGGGCAATTGGCGCGGATTATGGGCTGATCCGCGTCGATCGTGCGGGATTTGTTCGGATCAGTCACGTCGACCGACGCCGTCCCCTGGACTTCGGCCGGTCGCGCATCCGCATTAGACTCCCGTGATGACACCCGCCGAGGTCACGATCGGTCTCCTGATCGGTGCTGCCGGAGGCCTCGCCGGCGGCCTGCTCGGCATCGGCGGCTCGGTGGTGATGATCCCCGCCCTCACGTTCGCGTTCGGACCGGATCAGCAGCGATTCCAAGCCGCCGCCATGATCATCAACACGGCGGTTGCCATCACCGCCACCATCCGTCACGGCAAGGCCAAGGTCATCCGTTTCGACGTCGCCCGTCGCGTGCTTCCCGTCGCGCTGGTGGCCATCCTCGCCGGCGTCGCGTTGAGCAACCGAATGGACGCCTTGGTGCTCCAGCGGAGCTTCGGCGTCTTTCTCTTCGTTCTGGCCGCCTACGAAGGCTGGACGCTGCTCCGCGGGTCTCCGGAGCCACTGGACGATCGGGAGGCCGCGACGTGGCCACGGTCTGCGGCGGCGGGCGGATTCATGGGCCTCCCCGCCGGGCTGCTGGGGATTGGCGGCGGACTGCTTCTCGTCCCCGCGCTCCACCGGCTCAATCGCCTGCCGCTTCGGCAGGCGATCGGCACCAGTTCCGCCGTCATTCTGGTGACGGCAGCCGTTGGGGCCGTGGCCAAGAACCTCAATTTCGGCGTCCCTGCCGGGTCAGGACCAGTGGTCGAGGCGTCGCGTGTGCTCCCCTTGGCCGCGGCGCTGCTTCCCGGGGGCGTGATCGGAGCCTTGGTTGGCGCGACACTCACACACCACCTCCCGACAGCCTGGGTCAAGATGGCACTGGTGTTGCTGCTTCTGTTGGCGGGAAGTCGGATGCTCGGAATCGGATGAACACCCGCGATCGAACCACCCTTCGTACCGGACCGCCCTTCGTCGATCGAGCATCCCCGTCCTACGCTCCATTCCACTCCCATGGTCACTGCACTGAACAACTTCAAGACCGTCGTGCTCCTTGGCGCCCTCTTCGGCCTGTTCGTTTGGGTGGGCTCGTTCTGGGGCGTCCAAGGCATGATCTTCGCCGGCGTCCTGGCGACGCTGATGAACTTCGGCGCCTACTTCTTCTCCGACCGCATTGCCGTCGCCTCGATGCGGGGCGTCGAGGTGGACGAGCGAACGGCGCCCGATCTCCATCGGATGATCAAGCGCCTGGCCGATCGTGCCGGCTTGCCGATGCCGCGGGTGTACGTTTGCCCCCAAGAGGCGCCCAACGCGTTCGCGACGGGTCGCAATCCTCGCCATGCGGCGGTTGCGGTGACCCAGGGTGCGCTCCGCCTGCTCGACGAACGCGAGCTGGAGGGCGTCATGGCCCACGAGCTCGCCCACGTGAAGAACCGCGACACGCTCACCTCGACGATCGCCGCCACCATCGCCGGCGTCTTCAGCATCCTGGCCCAGTCGATGCTCTTCTTCGGCATCGGCGGCAACAGCCGGGAAGGCGGCCATCCCCTGGCGGGTCTGGCCGTGGTGCTGCTCGGCGCCCTCGGAGCCGCCCTGATCAAGGCGATGATCAGCCGATCGCGCGAGTTCGTGGCGGATGCCGACGGCGCCAAGATCGCCGGCTCGCCGCATGGTCTCGCCTCGGCGCTCCAGCGGTTGGAATCCGTGGCGCGACGGGTGCCGCTGCACAATCCCAACCCGGCGATGAACAACCTGTTCATCGTCGAGCCGTTCGTGGGGCAGGCGCTGACCCGTCTCTTCGCCAGTCATCCGCCGACCGAGCAGCGCATCGCCGCCCTGCTCGGGAACGCCCGCACGTAGCCGCCGCGTTCAAGGCCGCGCGGCGCTAGCGCGTCGTCGGCCGCGTGCGGGACGAGCCCGTGGCCGGCGTCCGCTCCCGCGTCCGCTCGCGCCCTTGCGTCGCGTCGGGCTCGTCGCCCAAGGGAAGCTCGACCGACTTCCAGGCCTCGGGCGAGCTGCAGCCCGGGGCGTCCTTCGAGACCACGCGGAAGAAGACGTACGTCTCCTGCGTGCCACGATTGGACACCGATCGAATGGGAGCATTCACGACGCCCGTGAAGCCCTCCTTGGGCGTGATGCGGACATGGACCCGGAGCAGGCTGGGCTCCTCGGTCTCGGTGCTGACGATCTCGGTCGCGAAGAGGTCGGAACTCGACTCGACCTTCGACACCGTCAGGCCGTCCGCGTTCCGGAATTCCAGATCGACCATCGCGGAGCCGCCCGACTCGATCTGGCCCGCGCCGAGGCGGACGTCGCGAGCACCGCGGATGCCGGCCGCGCGGCGCAGGGAGTCCTGTCGAATGGGAAGGTCAAGCAGCGGGCAGTCGGCCCGATCCGTTTCTACGAGCAGGTAGAGCGGAAGGACCTTCTTGTCCGTCTCGAACTCGGCCAAGTCGTAGTCGAGCACGTACTGGCTTCGAGGCTCGTCCTTTGCCGCATCGAAGCCCGCGAGGTTGGGCGCCTTCCCGTTCACCGAGCACACCTTGAACGGCTTCCCGTCCACCGACTCCATCACGATGCGTCCCGTTCGGCCCTTGCCGCCCGTCGCGTTGATGTAGGCCGGGACGATGCGCACCGCGTAGGCCGTCTCGCCCTTGGCGGAGATCTCGAACACGCGCGTATAGCCCTCGAAGAGCACCTTGACCGACGTTCGCTTCACGGTGGGTACCGAGCCGCCGTCGATGCGCACCTCGAGGGGCACGCTCGCCCCGGGCTCGATCACCGTTCCCACCATATCGCTGGTGGTCGTGCACGCGCAGCCGGTCTGCACGGCGACGATCTTCAGCGGTTCCTTCCCGACGTTCGTGAGCGTAACGGTTCCCATGCCATGCCCCTTGGGGGGGTACACGCCGACGTCGATGCTCGATGGTTCGGCCTGCACGGGCGGCAGGGGATCGCGCGAGGAGTCGCCACGGCCGATGTCCCTCCCCGGCGCGGTGCGAGCCGGCGGCGCCTCGCGCGGCGTGACCGGTCGCGTCGTGGGCGGCCTGGTCGGCGGCGTTCGATCCTGCGCCAAGACGGGCGTGGCACCGAGCCCGGTGGCCATGAGACAGGACGCGGCCAACAGGGCGAGCACGCGCGAAGAGCATCGGAGGGTCGGGAGGACAGCCGGCATGCGGATCTCCAAGAGTCGGAGTGGTCGATGAAGGAATCCGTTCACGATCGGGAACGAACAGGGCCTGTGCACCGTTGATCGTCCGAATGGTCGTGCCTATTGCACGGCGTGCCTCGCGGCGAGCATCCTCACGGCTCCGCCTGGCCCCGCACGAGGGCCGATAAACCTCGGCCGAGGGGATCTCGTGCGACGGGTCGATGGTACTCGCCCGCTTGGGCCAATGCACGCCTCGCCGCCACGCCTCCGTCCGCCGCCGCGGCGACGTCGTCCGGTCGGGCCAAGGCGGAGCCGCCGGCCGGCGTTCTCAGGCCGCGTGCCAACCGAGGCTCGGTTCGCACGGACGCGGCGCAAAGGGATTGGTTCGCGTCCTTGGCCGTGAGCGCTCCCGGGAGTATTGTCGATACCGGGACCGTTCGGGATCTGTGCCACGCCCGATGGAGGTGGTTGTGTTATCGGTCTGCGCCGCCGGCGCCGAGGAGCAAGTGCATGCCCGTCATCAATGCGTGTCCGCCCCGTTCATGTGCTGAACGTTCCGGTGCCCGGTCGGCCGCCCGCGTCGCTGTCGCGCTGGTGGCCCTGGCCGCGAGTTCGCTGGCCGCCTCGATCGCGTCGGCGGGCGACATCTGCGCGTCGGCCGATCACGACTGCTTCACGCAAGGCGGACCGGGTTGCACCGATCTCGAGTGTTGCGCCACCGTGTGTGCGCAGGATCCCTTCTGCTGCAACGAATCCTGGGACGGGATCTGCGTCGAGGAGGCACAGACGTTCTGCATCGGCGTGTCGTGTCCGACCTCGGATCACGATTGCCTCACGACGGGCGCGCCGGGGTGCACCGACACCGTGTGCTGCGAGGCGATCTGCCTCGTCGACCCGTTCTGCTGCGAATCGGCATGGGACTCGGTGTGCGTCCTGGAGGCGGCGCAGACGTGCGGCGGCACCATCGCCTGCCCGGAGTCGAACCACGACTGCCTGACGACGGGCGCGCCGGGATGCACCGACCTCGCCTGCTGCGACCTGGTGTGCGCCCTCGACCCCGCATGCTGCGCCTTGGAGTGGGACGCGCTTTGCGTGACCATGGCCGTCCAGCTCTGCAACACGTCGGGCTGCAACCAGACGTGTCCGGCGGACCTCAACGAGGACGGGATGGTGGATGGCGGCGACCTCGGACTCCTGCTGTCCGCATGGGGACAGGCCGGGTGCGCGGACCTCTCGGGCAACGGCACCGTTGACGGCGGGGATCTCGGCCTCCTGCTGGCCGAATGGGGCGCGTGTCCGTCGACCTGCCCGCCGTCGGACCACGATTGCTTCACCGCCGGCTTCCCCGGCTGCACCGATCTCCTCTGCTGCACGATCGTGTGCGAAACGAGTCCGTTCTGCTGCGAGAACTTCTGGGACAACGCCTGCGTGGAGGAGGCGTTCCAGTCGTGCGGCGGCTGCGGAAGCGCCGTGCACGACTGCTTCTCGGTCGGCAGTCCGGGCTGCAGCGACGCGGCCTGCTGCGCAAGCGTCTGCCTCGTGGACACGTCCTGTTGCGCCCAGTCGTGGGACACCGGCTGCGTCAACGTCGCCATCGAACTGTGCGGCTACAGCGGCAGCACCTGCTGCATTCCGAACGGCGGCCTCGGCTGCGACGACGACGCCTGCGAGGGATCGGTGTGCACGGCGGACGCGTTCTGCTGCGAAGTCGCCTGGGATCAGCAGTGTGCCAGTCAGGCGGCCGTCCTCTGCCCGCTGGTCTGCCAAGGCGGCGGCAGCGTCTGTCTCGAGTCGGACCACGACTGCTTCACGACCGGCGGTCCGGGTTGCAGCGACCTCCAGTGCTGCGAGGTGGTGTGCGCCATCGATCCTGCGTGCTGCTCGCTGGCCTGGGACAACCTCTGCGTCGCCACCGCGGTGCCGGTTTGCGGCTACGACGGAAGCGACTGCTGCATCGCCACCGACGCGCTCGGCTGCGACGATGCCGCCTGCGCGGCGGCGGTTTGCGAGCTCGATCCGACCTGCTGCAGCGAGAGCTGGGACAGCACCTGCGCCACGTTGGCGTCCGTCGTCTGCCCCGGCCTCTGCGGCTCCCCGATCGACAGCAGCTGCTGCGAGGCGGGCTCCACCCCGGGGTGCAACACGCCGTCGTGCCAGAACCTGGTGTGCAGCGAGGACATCTTCTGCTGCACCGTGGCGTGGGACGAGTTCTGCGTGATCCAGGCGTTCAAGCTCTGCGGCGGCCTTTGCGAGTAGATCCCGTTCCGACCCCCGCGATGCGATAGACTTGCGTCCGAGCCTCCAAAGTTGGGAAGGACTGGATCCAGATGCGACTCCTGCCGATTGCCATTGCCGCGGCCACCGTCTGCCTGCTCGCCGCGACCGCGTGGCCCCGCACGCCTGGCGACGGGGCGACAACTGCTCCCGCGCCCCCGGCCGCCGCCACCGAGAAGGGCACCGAGAAGGGCACCGAGCAGCCTGCCGATGCCCCCCGCTACCCGGAGTTGACCGCGGTGATCGTCACCAGCCGGGGCGAGATGCGGGCACGGCTGTTCCCCAACGAGGTGCCGCGCATCGTGGCCAACTTCGTCAACCTTGCGGGCCGCAAGTACTACGACGGGATGGCGTTCCACTCGGTCGCCCGCGGCTTCCAGGTGCATACGGGCGATCCGACGGGAACTGGCAACGGCGGGCCGGGATACACCGTCGAACCGCAGTACTCGGGCAAGGTGCTCTTCGACGAGGCGGGTGTGCTGAGCATGTGGACCACCTCCAAGCGGGTCGGCAGCCAGTTCTTCATCACGCTTCGACCGAACGAACGGAAGCTCAACCTCAACCAGGCTGCCTTCGGGAAGCTGACGGCTGGCCTCGAGGTCGCGGAGGCCATTCAGAAGGGGGACGCGTTGGAGGAGGTTCGGGTGGAGGGTGACGCCACGCTCCTGCTCCAGGACTTCGCCCCGGAGATCGCGGGTTGGAATGCGACGCTCGACCAACGATCCCGCACGAAATCCGGGGGAGACCAGGAGCGTCGCCGCGACCGCACCGGCGAGGACTGAACCTCCTGAGCCGAACGCCGGACGGAGCACTTCCGCCTAGAATCCGGCTTTTCGGTCCAGGAGCAGTCATGTCCGCCAGTCCGGTCGCCGCCTTCGAGCAGTTCAATTGGCAGCCGCAGCCCCAGGCTCAGGCGCTGGTGATCGACGTCGCCACCGTCTTCCTGGAAGCGTGCAGCGCCGCGCTCCCGTTCGCGAAGGCCCTGAAGCAGCAGACCGGCACGCGCCTGATCGACTGGCTGGACTTTGTCGAGGTGCCGATGGAAGGACCTCCCTTCCCCGGGTTGCGCACTCGGCTCGAGGCGACCGGCTTCGTCCTGCGGCCCGTCGAGGGCGCGCCGATTCGGTACGTCAACGAGGGCGGCGTCTTCCCGCCCTTCCTCCTTTCCGAAGGACACACGCTTCGACTCGGGCTCAAGGTCGATTCCGTCGCCGACTTCCTGGCGGTGCATCACGAGTGCGAAGCGGTGGTGGAGGGCGATCCCCTTGCTCAGATGCGACGCGCCGTCGTCTTCCGCGGAAGGGGCGACGGCTTCGACTGCGAGATGATGGTGGTCAAGCGGCACGGGTGGAATCGATTCGACCTGCCGGAGCCCGATCCGGTGCGGGGCATGATCGCCCTCGGTCACTTGGAGGCATTCCGACTGCGTCACCGCGACTTCCCGACCGACGAGGCGGGCTTGGCTCATGTGCACACGCTCGTTGACAGTGCCGTCTCGGAATTGGGACCGGATCGGGCGTGCCACCTCTTCTTCATGGCGGAGCGGGAGTACTGGCAGGGCCGCAACCACGCCGCCCGGGTGCAGAAGCGGCGTCAGGACAGCCTCGGGCTCGGCTGGGCCAACCATGATCACCACACCTACCGCTCGTCGCGCTGCCACTTCACGCAGCTGATCGCCCTGTGGGAGAAGCTCGGGCTGCACTGCCGCGAACGCTTCTACGCCGGTGCCGAGGCGGGCTGGGGGGCCCAGGTGATGGAACAGCCGGTGACCGGGATCATCACCTTCAACGACGTCGACATGTCGCCGGAAGAGCTGCTCTCCGACTTTGCGCACGAACCCATGCCCCAGCGGGCCGAGCTCGGGACGGTGGGGTTGTGGTGCGCGCTGCACGGCGAGGCGATCCTGCAGGCCGGAATGCACCATCTGGAGTGCATGTTCGACTGGCATGAGCTCAAGGAGCAGCTCGAGCACGAGCACGTGCGGACGATGAGTCCGTTTACGACGTTCCCGTACCTCCGGCAGGCATTCACCGAGGGCGAGCGATGGAGCGTCGCCCCCGCGCGGATCGACCGCCTCCTCGGCGCCGGTCTGATCACGGATCAGCAGGCTGAACAGTTCCGGCGCTACGGCGCGGTCGGCTCGCATCTCGAGAATCTGGAACGCAACGACGGTTTCAAGGGATTCAACCAACAGGGCGTGAGCGAGATCATCGCCCGCACCGATCCGCGCAAGCTCGTCGCCGCGGAAGGCTAGCCATCGTCCCGCAACGTTCATCACCGCTCCGGCGCGAGGCAAGCGCCACGGCCGGACGCATTCAAAGAGGAAGCACGCCGTGAAGTCCAACGACCTTCGTCCGGGCATGGCCATCAAGATCGATGGCACGCTCTACAGCATCACGCAGTTCACCCACGTAACGCCCGGCAACCTCCGCGCCTTCGTGGCCCTCAAGATCCGGAACGTGGCCACCGGCGCCATCTTCGACAAGCGGCTCCGCTCCGGCGAGGAGATCGAGCAGGTCGACCTCGACAAGCGGGCGATGGAGTACCTGTTCAGCGACTCGAGCGGCCATGTCTTCATGGACACCGAGAATTTCGAGCAGGTCACCCTGCCGAACGACCTCGTGGGCGACATGATGCCGTTCGTCAAGCCGAACACCGTGATCCTCGTGCTGTTCAGCGAGAACAAGCCCGTGTCGTTCGAACTGCCCAACGTGGTCGAGCTGGAGATCACCGACACGGCGCCCGGCATCAAGGGCGCAACCGTGACCAACCAGCTCAAGGAGGCGGTCTGCGAAACCGGACTGAAGATCCGCGTGCCGCCCTTCATCGAGATCGGCGAGAAGGTGCGGATCAACACCGCCGACGGCAGTTACAACTCACGAGCCTAGGACGGGTCCAAAATGGGTGCCACTGATTGCCCGTGTGTGCGGGCAGTCAGTGCGCAGCGCGCCCGCAACGCATCCAGCCCCCATCACCACCCAGCTCGCCCTTCGCGCCACTGATTGCCCGTGTGTGCGGGCAGTCAGT
>JAGQOG010000510.1 GCA_020427695.1 Phycisphaerales bacterium | reverse complement strand
GCGGCCCGTTGGGAACCGACCGAGCACATGTCGCTCCTGGACCCGGTGGCGACCGTGGAGCTCGAGGGCCGACCGGTCCAGCTCCGCTGTTGGCGCTACGACGTGCGGGGCGTGAGCGGACACGTGGTGCCGGTCTACATGCTCGACGCCGACCTGCCCGAGAACCACCCGGACGACCGCCAGGTGACCCGCAAGCTCTACATGAGCGACCCCGCGGGGCGCTTCCGGCAGGAGGCACTGCTGGGCATCGGCGGGGTTCGCATGCTCCAGGCGCTCGGATTGGGCGTCGCCGACCACTACCACATGAACGAGGGTCACGCGGCCCTGCTGGTGCTGGAGCTGCTCCGCATCGAGTCGGAGCGCGCCGGGCTCGCCGCAACCGATCCCCAGGTCATCGAATCCGTGCGGCGACGTTGCGTCTTCACCACCCACACGCCGGTGGCGGCGGGTCACGACAAGTTCCCGCTCGACCTCGTGCACCACACGATCGAGCCGACGCTCCTGCGACCGCTCGACGATCCGGCGACGTGCGGCGCGTTCTGCGAGGACGGCATGCTCAACATGACGTTCCTTGGATTCAGCCTGAGCAAGTACATCAACGGCGTGGCCAAGCGGCACGGCGAGGTGTCGCGCTCGCTCTTCGGGCGCTATCCGATCGACTCGATCACCAACGGCGTGCATGCCGCGACGTGGGTGTCCCGTCCCTTCGCCGAGCTCTTCGACCAGCACCTCCCGGGCTGGCGCGAGGACAACGCGACGCTGCGCTACGCCGTCGGCATCCCGCTCGAGGAGATCCGCAACGCCCACGCCCGCGCCAAGCGCACCCTGGTGGAAACGGTCAACTGGCGGATCAACGCCGGCTTCGACCAGCGGCGCTTCACGATCGGCTTCGCGCGGCGCGCGACCGCGTACAAGCGTGCCGAGCTGCTGCTCGCGGATCCCGGACGCCTGCGGGCGATGGCGGAGCAACTCGGCGGGCTCCAGATCATCTTCGCCGGGAAGGCCCACCCCAACGACCACGGCGGGAAGGAGATGATCAAGCGCATCGTCGGAGCGCTCGAACCGCTGCGGCCCGCCGTGCACGGCGTGTACCTCCCCAACTACGACATGGGATTGGCCCAGGTGCTCGTACCCGGCGTCGATCTCTGGCTCAACACGCCCCAGCCGCCGCTCGAGGCCTCGGGCACCAGCGGCATGAAGGCGGCCCTGAACGGCGTCCCCTCCCTGAGCACGCTCGACGGCTGGTGGCTCGAGGGTCACGTCGAAGGCGTCACCGGCTGGGCCATCGGCCGAGACGACTGGACCGCGGAGGCGAGGGTCGATCAGACCGCGTCCTCCAACGACGAGCGCAACACCGCCGACGCCGCCGCGCTCTACGACAAGCTGGCGCAGGCGATCGTCCCCCTCTACCTCGACCGACCCGACGGCTACGCCGAGGTCATGCGCAGCGCCATCGCCCTCAACGGTTCGTTCTTCAACACGCACCGAATGATGCGGGAGTATGTGTTGAAGGCGTATTTTGGATGAGGGTTGGAGGCATCGAGGGATCGAGGGATCGAGGCATCGAGGGTTGCAGGATGGGTGCCACGGCCATCCTGGCCGTGCGGTCGTTCGTGTGTCCACGATCGGCACGGCCGACACGGCCGTGGCACCCGACCGCTAACCCCTGGATACCCCCGCCCTCTCACATCCCCGCCCGCTTCAACGCGTGGTTCCCGGTCGCGGCCAACACCATCAGGACGACGATCGTGACGCCGATGCCGGCGGCGATCTGCCAGCCGCTTCGCTCCTGGACGAGTTGAACGATGTCGCGGGCGCCGGAGGCGGCGCCGGCGGCGCCGAGGCCGACCATCACCGCCGTGCGCGGCGTCATCCCGAGAATCGTGCCGACCAGGAACGGGAGCGGGCGAACGCCCGAGCCGGCCATCGCGAGGTTGGTGAGGGCGAACGGGGAGTTGGGCGGCAGGCGCAGCAAGGTCACCGTGCCGAGCGTGCGCCAGAATCCGTGCCCGACCAGCGCCTCGCGAATCACGTGCGCCTTGGGATGCTGGTCGATGCGCTGACGGAGCGCCTCCCGGCCGACGAGCCGCGACACCGCGAACCCGAGCAGGGCGCCGCCGGTGAACCCGGCCAATGCGGCGGGAACGCCGGCGGCGAGACCGAACACCCAGCCGCCGAGCACCGCCTGGGCGTAGGTCGGCAGTAGACCGAGCCCGGACGTGACGGCGAAGATCGCGACGAACGCGGCCATGCCCGATCCGGGATGGGACCGCAGCCAGTCCGACGCCGCACCGAGGTTGGCCAGGAGCAGGAACCCGAGCGCCGCCGGCAGCAGCGCCCACAGGGCGCCGAGCACGGCGGTCGCCGCCAACCGCGACCGTGCGGGACCGTCGCTCACGCGTGCACCGGCGTGCCGGTCTTCTGCGTCTGCGGAGTCATGTGTTCGATGATCGCGGAGGCGAATTCGCTGCACTTGAGCAGCTTGGCGTTGCTCATCAGGCGCTCGAAGTCGTAGGTCACGGTGCGGGCCGAGATGGCGCCGTCCATGCCCTTGATGATGAGATCCGCGGCCTCGGTCCATCCCATGTAGCGCAGCATCATCTCGCCCGAAAGGATCACGCTGCCCGGATTCACCTTGTCGAGGTTCGCGTACTTCGGCGCGGTGCCGTGCGTGGCCTCGAAGATGGCGTGGCCGGTGACGTAGTTGATGTTCGCCCCCGGCGCGATCCCGATGCCGCCGACCTGGGCCGCGAGTGCGTCGGAGAGGTAGTCGCCGTTGAGGTTCATGGTGGCGATGACGTCGAAGTCCTTCGCCCGCGTGAGCACCTGCTGAAGTGTGATGTCGGCGATCGAGTCGCGGACCAGGAGCTTCTTCTTCCACTTGCCCTCGCCGTGCGTGGGCCAGAGGGCCAGCGCCCGCTCCACCTCGGCCACCACGGCCTTCCTCTGGTCGGGCGTCATCATCTCGAAGCCCGGCTCGACCATGGCGGCGTTCTCCTCGACCGAGAGTCCCGGCTTCGACTCCTTGTTGCCGAGGATCCACGTCTCGCGCTCGCTCACGGTCTGGTCGCGGAACTCGCGCGCGGCGAGGCCATAGCCCCAGTCGCGGAACGCGCCCTCCGTGAACTTCATGATGTTGCCCTTGTGCACGAAGGTCACGCTGCGGCGCCCCTCGCGCAACGCGTGCTCGATGGCCGCGCGGATCAGCCGTTCCGACCCTTCCCTCGACACGGGCTTGATGCCGATCCCGCTGGTCTGCGGGAAGCGGATCTTCTTGACCCCCATCTCCTTCTGGAGGAACTCGATCAGCTTCCGGGCCTCCGCGCTCTCGGCCTCCCACTCGACGCCGGCGTAGATGTCCTCGGTGTTCTCGCGGAAGATCACCATGTCCACGTCCTCGGGCTTGCGCACCGGGCTCGGAACACCCTTGAAGTAGCGCACGGGACGCAGGCACACGTAGAGATCGAGCATCTGCCGCAGCGCCACGTTGAGCGAACGGATGCCGCCGCCGACCGGCGTCGTCAGGGGCCCCTTGATACCGACCAGGTGCGTGCGGAACGCGTCGAGCGTCGCGTCGGGAAGCCAACTCCCTGTCTGGTTGAACGACTTCTCGCCCGCGAGGACCTCCTGCCAGTGAATGCGCCGACGGCCGCCATACGCCTTCTCGATCGCGGCGTCGAACACCCGCACGGACGCCCGCCAGATGTCGGGACCGGTGCCGTCGCCTTCGATGAACGGGATGGTCGGCTGGTCGGGAACCTGCAGGCCCGAGGCGGTCATGGTGATCGAGGCGGCCATGGTGATGCTCCGTCGGTCGGAATTCGCGAATGCCCGAGCGCGGCGGCAGCCGCGTCGGAGGGGCAACCAGTGTACTGTGGCGGGTTCGCCGCGGCAGGGCGCGGGGCACACGGAGGTGCTACGGCAGATCTTCGCCCCGCAGGAGGCTGGCGATCTCCTCGAGGTAGCGCGACGCTTCGAGATCGGCGTGTGCCGGCACTCCCAGGCCCCGGCTGAGGCAGCGGACCGCCGGTGGATCGGCGTCAGGCACCATCTCGAGGCTGATCCGCCACTCCTGCTCCTCGCGGGTGGGCGGGGCGTTGGGCGACCAGCGTTCCCGCTTGAGGATCCGGTACACCTCCACGCGCTGGTTCTCCTCGTTCACGTAGACGTTGTTCTCCGTCACGATCCAGTCGTTGTATTCGGGGCTCTCCGCCACGACCTGGGCCGCGCGCCAGACCTGGGCGTACGAGTGCCCCGGATAGGCGCGTTCGACGCTCGTGCAGCCGCTGACAAGGGCCGCCATGACCGCGATCGGGACGAGGGAGATTCGATTCATGGGGGCGTAGCGTGACACCTGGCCTGCGGCCGGTCAAGCCTCCGGCGACGGGATCATTCGCCGCTCTCGGCGACCGCTCGTTCGGTCACCCGCTCGTCGGCGAGCCGCGTCGGTGCCTCCACCTGTACCTGAAGCGGTCCGCGGAAGTGCAGGTCGCGCTGCGGGAAGGCGATCTCGATGCCCGCATCGCGGAAGGCCTGATCGATGCCGCGGTTGAGCTCGTGCCGCACGGAAAGCATGTCGCCCACGTTCTCCACGAACACCCTCATGCTCATGTCGAGGCAGTTGTCCCCGAAGCCGGTCAGGACCGCGGTGGGCGCCGGATCCCGAAGCACCCGCGGATTGCGCCGTGCCACCTCGAGCAGGAGACGCTCCGCCAGCGCCGTGTCCGATCCGTAGGCGATGCCCACCGGAAGCACGAGCCGGGTGCGCCCGTCGGTCAGCGTCCAGTTCACGAGCCGGCCGGTGATCAGCTCGCGGTTCGGAACGAGGAGCTCCTTGTTGTCCCAGTCGGTGATGGTGGTGGCACGAATGCGGATCTTGCTCACCGTGCCGGTGACGTCGCCCACGGTCACCGTATCGCCGACGCGTACGGGGCGCTCGAAGAGGATGACCAGGCCGGAGACCAGGTTTTCGAAGATCTCCTTGAGACCGAATCCGAGACCGACCGAGATCGCTGCGGCCAGCCACTGGACCTGCGACCAACCGATTCCGATCTGGGAGGCGAAGGCGAGGATCACCACCATCACGATCAGGTAGCGCGTCACCGCCGATGCGGCATAGCGCCCGCTTGCGCTCATCGGAATCCGGGAGAGGACGGCGAACTCGATCACGCCGGGCCCGTTGCGGATGGCCAGGGTGCCGAGGAACGCCACAACCCCCGCCGAGAGCAAGGCGGCCAAGGTCACGGGAAGCTGCTTCGGCGAGCCGTCGGGCGCGATCGCCGTGTACTCCCAAAGCTCGACGGTCCGGAGCAGGCTGAGGGCGGGCATCAGGTTGGACCAGATCGCCCAAAGCCCGAGCAGTGCGGCGATGACCATGCCGCTGTTGATGAGCCTGCGGGTTTGGCCGCTGATCGAGGCGAGTCGGCCCATCCCCTCCTCGTCCATCCTCGGCGCACCGGCCTCGGTCTCCACCGGCGCGGTGCGGAGCCGCTCCAGCTCCGCCAACGCGATCCGCCGCTTGGTCACGCTGAGCCAACGCAGCAGCACCCCGAGCGTGAGCAGCAGCCCGAGCGCAAGCAGCCAGGTCATCGACACGCGGCGATAGAGAAAGAACGCGGTGTAGCTGTATCCGATCGCCGACAGCAAGGCGAGACAGAGGTACACGGCGACGGACGCCGTGATCGTGACGTACCGCAATCGCGCGGCCATGCGTTCGGGATGCTCGGCGTACCACTCCGCCAGCATGCCCGACCTGGGACTCCAGAGCATCGCCTGCGCGCCGCCCATGAAGAGCATGGCGACGATGAAGCACGTGCGGGCCAGCGCCACCTCGCCCGGGGTCTCCGGAAGCGATCGCGCCGTGACCGCAGCCATGGCGATCGGCAGAACGACCCAGGTGATCGAACGGAAGACGAGGCGAATCCGCCGCAATGGACGACTGCGGATGCGGAAGTGGGCGGCGGCAAGGCCTCCGCCCCGCGCGGCCTCGACGATCCAACCGAGTTGGAAGAGCAGCATCGCCACGTTCCCCAAGGCGATCGCTAGGGCCCAGAGGAGCGGTTCTTCGCCGGGAACGCTGGCGAGGCGGGTTCCCAGCAGCCACAGCACGAGCGGCCAGTGTGCGGCGAGCAGCGTCGTGAGCCCCAACACGGCGATGGTGAAGCGAAACCGATCGGTCGATGCCCGTGCCACCTGTTCGCCGTACTTCCGGATGTTGCGGCGGATCGACCGCCTCAGAACGCTGGCCAGGACGAGGGCCAGAACGAGGAGGTAGCCGAGCGGCTTGGACATCACGTCCTTCCAGAGTGCCGAGGCCGACAGCGACAGGCGATCCGTTGCGAAGTCCTCACGGAACGCGTCGATCGCGAGCACGACGTCTCCGATCTGGTACGTCCGGTTGCTGCGGGCCCAGAGGATGCGCTCGTCGATGAACGACCGATACTCCTCCGCGATGCTCTCCGTCTCACGGTCGTTGGCGTTGAGGCCGGCGAGCGAGGTCGAGAGGTCGTCGAGCGCCTCGACCAGCGGCTCGAGGTACTTCTGCCGGCGTTCGGTGAGCGCGTCGATGATGAACGTCCGAATGGCCTCCAGTCGGTCGGGGGGCGTGGAGGGCGGCATCGACGCCATGAGTTCGTCGACCTCGTCATCGATGGTCAACAGCGCCTCGACCTCGTCGTCGAGCTCGATCCGCCGAAGATCGACCTCGGCGATGCGGTCCCGGCGGGCGTCGATCTGCGCCAGCAGCTCCCGGGCGTCGGGCAGGGCGTCGCGCTGGGCGCGCAGGAGCTGCGCCGCCTTGGCGTCGAGCCCGATGGTCTCGATCTTCTCCTTGCCGCGTTCGAAGCGTCGTTTCAGCGCATCCAGGAATCTCCGCGACTCGGTCAGTTTCGCGGCAGCCTCGGAATCGGCGCGGCTCGTCCGGCTGAGCTCGTCGGCGAAGGCGACGTTGACCTTGACCAGGTCGGCGACCTCCGGCAACTGCATCGCCGCCTCGATCGCCGCGGTGCGAGCCTTCCGCTGGAGTTCTGCCGCCTCCTCCTGGCGCCTCTGGTCGACGACCGGACGAAGCTCCTTCACGGCCTGCTCCGCCCGCGTGAAGAGCTTCGCCGCGAGTTCGCGGCGAACCGAGCTCAACTCCGTCGTGGCGTCGATCCCGTCGCTCTCCGCCTGCAGGGCCTCCAGCCGCGCCTGGGTGGCGAGTCGCTCCGCCTGCAGGCGTTGGCGCTGGGCCGCCACCAGCGCCGAACCGGCCTGCGGATCCGGAGCCTGCCCCAGCTTCCGCGCGATCTCGTCGAGTTGTCGCCGCGCGGCGACGATGAGCTCCGGCAGCTCCTTCCGGCGCGCCGCCCGGTCCTGCGTGTCGCGCTCGATGCGATCGCGCTGGTCCCGGGCCGCAGCCAATTCGGCCTCGGCCGACTTGAGCGCCGTCTCCAACTGCTCCTTCGACGCCCCTACGTCGGGCTTCGCCACCGGGGCGATCGCGGCCAGCTCCGCCCGGGCCGAATCGACGTTCTTGGACGCGTTCCGCTT
>JAGQOG010000509.1 GCA_020427695.1 Phycisphaerales bacterium | reverse complement strand
CGCGTCTTGCGCCGTGGCGCTGCCGCAAGTCGCGCGAAGGACGAGCAGCAAGACTGGAATCGCTACCCGCCGCATGGCGGAGTGTAGACCGCCTCCGCGCGGCGCCGGGGCGCCGTTATCGGATCGGGGACCTTCCAGCCTGATCCCTTGTTCCAACCTCATGGCCGTACTATTTTCGTTCCGGCGTGCTTGCGGGCCGCCACCATGCCTGCGCCAGGCTGGTCGGGTGGATCACGCCGGGCGGGTGTTCGGCCGGGGTGGAAGTGTTGCACGAACGGATGCGCCTGCGGGGCGCAAGGAGGCGCGGATGGATCGTTCCGGCGGTGATGCGCTCCGATTCCGTTCGGCATGCAGCGCGTTGACGTTGACCGTTGCCGGCCTCGGCGTTGTTGCGGCGGCCCCGGCGCACGCAACGATCCTCTACGTGGACGCCGCGGTGCCTCGGCCCGGCGTTGGTCAAACGTGGGACAAGGCCTTTGCACGGGTGCAGGATGCGCTGGCCGCGGCGCAGGCGGGCGATGAGGTGCGCGTGGCGACCGGTGTCTACACGCCGACCAACGGCTCGGACCGCGCGGCGACGTTCGCGGTGCCCTCGGGCGTCGCGCTCCTCGGGGGATACGCCGGGCTCTACGCCTCTCGTGCGGCAGTCGATCCAGACACCCGCGATCCCGTCGCGTATCCGACGTTCCTGTCGGGCGACATCGGCCCGCTCGGTTCGTACCACGTGGTGACCTTGACCAACGCCTCGGCGGCGACGCTCGTCGAGGGATTCACCATTCGCGACGGCGACGCATCCAGCGCCGCCCCCGCCGAC
The DNA here is from genome assembly GCA_020427695.1 of Phycisphaerales bacterium. Lineage (GTDB taxonomy): Bacteria > Planctomycetota > Phycisphaerae > Phycisphaerales > SM1A02 > JAGQOG01. Next base: position 1,988 of record JAGQOG010000509.1, on the reverse strand, counting down.
ACCCGGGGAGCGGGCGTCCTCGCGCTCGGAGGCGCCCCGGTGCTTCGATCGTGCGTGTTGCGCTCGAATCACGCCAAGCAAGGCGGTCCCGCAATCTACTGCACGGGCGCGCCCACCATCGATACCTGCTCCTTCACCGAGAACTCGATCGACAACCTGGGGCCCGGCGGCACCTGCTGGACCGTGGGTGGCGCACCCACCTTCCTTGCCTGCTCCTTCTCCAAGAACGACGGCGCCTTCGTTACGGGCGGAATCGAAGCCGACGGCGGCACGCTCGCCGTCGTGGACACGACATTCGAGGCCAACAGCACCTCCGACGTGGGAGGCATCGACGCCGCCAACGCGACCGTGGACATCCGCGACTGCGTCTTCACATCGACCGATCGAGCCATGCAACTCACCGGCGCGACGACCGGCGTGGTCTCCAACTGCCTCTTTTCCGGCGGGGCCGACTTCGGCCTGGCCTGCTACCTGAGCCAGCCGGTCGAGGTCCTCGATTGCGTCTTCGCCAACAACTTTGGCAACGACGGGGGTTCTGGAGCGCGGATCCAGGGACCAGCGACCCTCCGCCGCTGCCGGTTCGAGGGCAACACGTCGGGACCGAACCCGAACGACGGCACGTTCGGCGGCGCGGTACACGTGCTCACCAGCGCCCAGATCTTCGATCCCTTCCCCGGCTTCGTGGATTGCGTCTTCCTGGACAACGCCGCCATCTCGAACGGGAGCAGCGTGGCCGTCGGCGGGGCCATTGCCACGGAGGGTTCGTTCGCGATGATCAACTGCCGACTGCTGGGCAACTCGGCCCGCGATGGGGGTGCGGTCTACGTGTCCAACCTGGGGAACGCGACGCTCGTCGGAGTCGAGATCTCCGGGAACACGGCATCGCAACGAGGTGGCGGCATCCACAACGCCTCGGGCGGCGTGGCGGCGATCAACTGCACGATCGTCGCCAATACGGCGGCGGTCCAGGGCGGAGGCGTCTATGTGGGTGGCACCAATCCCGACACGCAGCTCGGCAACGCAATCCTCTGGGGCAACATGGTCGGATCGCAATCATCGCTCGCTGCCCAGCTCACCGATGCCGCGCCCGGCGCGCCCGAGGTGAACCACTGCTGCGTGCAGGGACTGGGATCGGGCACGCTTGGCGGCGAGGGCAACTTCGGATCGAATCCGCTCTTCGCCAACGCCGCCGGACCCGACGGCAGCGCGGGAACGGAGGACGACGACCTCGCCGTGCTGGCGATCTCGCCCTGTGTGGACCGCGGACTGAACGCGTTCGTGCCTCCCGACACCTTCGACATCGACGAGGACGGCCAGGTCTTCGAGCTCGTGCCGCTGGATGTCGCGGGTGCACCCCGCTTCATGGACACGCCGATTCCGAACCAGGGATGCGGCACTTCGGCGCCGGTCGATGTCGGAGCCCACGAAGTCGATGGCGCGCCCGACCAACCGGTGTTCGCCGACCTCGACGGCGACGGCGTCCTCGGCGGCGGCGACATCGGGGCGCTGATCGGCGCGTGGGGCATGTGCTCGTCGAGCTGCTGCGAGGCGGACTTGAACGGGGACGGGCTGGTGAACGCCGCCGATCTGGCGATTGTCCTCGCGGCGTGGAACGCGGGAGCACAGCCATGAGGAGCGGGACGCTCGTTGGAATCGTCGCGGCAGGTGTCGCCTCGACCTCGGCTTTCGGCGGAACCGTACGGTTCGTCGATGCCTCGGCGGCGCCGCGCGGCGACGGACGCACGTGGGCCACGGCGTTCGACTCCCTCGAGGTGGGCATTGCGGCGCTGGTCGCCGGCGAGGCGACCGAACTGTGGGTGGCGCAGGGCACCTACGTACCGACCGAGCCGTCCGAACCGGGCACTCCGCGCTCGGTCCAGTTCGTCCTGCCCGCCGGGGGCACGATCTACGGCGGCTTCGCCGGCGACGAGCAGTCGCTCGAGGAGCGCGATTGGACGAGCCATCCGACGATCCTCTCGGGCGATCTT
>JAGQOG010000508.1 GCA_020427695.1 Phycisphaerales bacterium | reverse complement strand
TGGTCGAGGTTGCCGAGGGCGTCGATTCGTCGGAGGAGTTGCGGCAAGCGGCCCGCGCGGTGCATCTTCCCGTGGCGGCCCTTCGCGGCGCGCTGTCGTCCTACAGCGAGATCAGCGCCGATCCGACTGCGTTGCGCGTGTGCGCCGGCACCTCGTGCCTGCTGGCGGGCGGATCGAGGATGCTCGGCCAACTGGTCGAGAAGAGCCGTTGTCATCCCGTCTACTGCCTGGGCTACTGCGATCGTTCACCGGTGGCGATGACACCGGAAGGGCGGATCCTCGCCCGCCATGGCGGGGCCATCGACGACGCGCACGGTCCGCCGCCGCCGGACGTTCGTTGCGCGGCCCGCACACCGATTGTCACGGCACGACTCCTGCCCGACGTGTCCGACGAGGATGCGCTGCCGGGATACGACGGGCTGCACGCGGCGCTTCGGCTCGCACCCGAGCAAGTCGTCGAGGCGGTCGTGGCCTCGGGCGAGCGGGGGCGGGGCGGTGCCGCCTATCCCACCGGGCTCAAGTGGCGGGCGGCGGCGGCGTTCGACGCCCCGGACAAGTACGTGGTCGCCAACGGCGACGAGGGCGATCCGGGCTCGTTCGTGGATCGCGAACTCATGGAACGGGATCCGCACGGGATCCTCGAGGGCATGGCGATCTGCGCCCACGCCATCGGCGCGAACCGTGGCGTCGTGTTCATCCGTGCCGAGTACCCGCACGCGGCCAAGGTCATGGCCCACGCCATCCAGCAGGCGACCGGCGCCCACGTGCTCGGGGCCGACGCACTGGGCAGCGGACGCGACTTCCACGTCGAGGTGGTGCGCGGCATGGGCAGCTACGTGTGCGGCGAGGAGACGGCGCTCCTGGCGGCGATCGAGGGCGAGCGCGGAGAGGTGCGCCCGCGGCCGCCGTACCCGGTCGAGAAGGGACTCTTCGGCTGCCCGACCGTGGTGGACAACGTCGAGACGCTGGTCGACATCCCGTGGATCATGTTGCACGGCGCCGCGGCGTACGCCGCCATGGGCACGGCCGAGAGCAGCGGCACCAAGGCGATCTGCCTGAACCGCGGATTCGCCCGACCGGGCATTGTCGAGATCGAGTTCGGGCTCACCCTGCGCGAACTGATCGAGGTTCACGGCGGCGGGGGAGCGGGTGGCGTTCCGCTGGAGGCGGTGCTGCTCGGTGGACCGATGGGCAGCATCGTGACGCCCGACCGCTGGGACGTGCCGGTCTGCTTCGCGGCCATGTCCGCGGCGGGGATCAGCTTGGGCCACGCGGGCCTGGTGGCGATTCCCGAGGGCGCGGACTGGCGGGGGATCCTGCTGCACCTGCTGGGGTTCATGCGCGACGAGTCGTGCGGCAAGTGCGTGCCGTGCTCCCTGGGCGGCGCCCGCGCCGAGAAGCTCGTCCTCGCCGGACTGGACCACAACCGGCGTGAAGAGCTCGATCGCGTACTCGACCTCATGCGGACGGCAAGCCTGTGTGCGTTCGGCCGGGAGACGCCCGGACCGGTGCGCACCATCCTGGAACGGTTCGGGGATCGGGTGCTCGAGGGAGGACGATCATGAGCGCCTCGGCCTCCACGACCAGCGTGCGCACCGCGACGATCGACACCTGCGTGGTGGAGCCTCGTCCCGGGGAGACGATCCTGGCGGCGGCCCGCCGCAGCGGCGTCGAGATTCCCACCCTCTGCTTCAAGGATGGCCTCGAGCCGGAAGGCGGCTGCCGCGTGTGCCTGGTCGAGATCGAGGGCGGTCGGCCGCAGGCGGCGTGTCATACGCCCCTGGCGCCGGGCATGGTGGTGCGCACGCAATCGAAGCGCCTGGATCGGCTTCGACACGACGTCCTGTCGTTGATGGTGGGGGCGCGGCCGGAGGGGGCGTTCGCCCCCGGCGACGCCGGCAGCCGATTCGAGACGCTGCTCGCGCGGTACCACGTCAACGGCGCCGGAATTGCGGCGACCGGCAACGGGTCGACGACGGCCCATCTCGCGGTGGACGACAGCCACCCGATCATGCGGTTCGACCGCGATCGCTGCATCGCCTGCCGCTTGTGCCTGAACGCCTGCGAACAGGTGCAAGGCCAGTTCGTGTACGGGATCGAGGGACGCGGCGCCAAGGCGAGGCTGATCTTCGGGCCGAACGAGCAGTTCGCCGACAGCGGATGCGTGGCGTGCGGCGCGTGTGTCGCCGTGTGTCCGACGGGGGCCATCACCGATCGCGATCGCATCGACCATCGCCTCGCCACGGCCCAGCGGGATTCCGTCTGCGGCTACTGCGGGGTCGGGTGCCGCGTGCGGATCGGCTCGGCGGACGAGGTCGTGGTTCGGGTGGACGGCGTTCCCGACGCCGCGGTGAACCGCGGACACCTGTGCGTGAAGGGGCGCTACGCCCACGCGTTCCACCACTCGGCGGACCGGCTCGCCACGCCGCTCCTGCGGGACGGCGACGGCTTTCGCAGCGCGACGTGGACCGAGGCCATCGCGTACACCGCGCAGCGGCTGACGGAGATCCGCGACGGGCACGGTCCGGATGCACTCGCCGTCCTGACCTCCTCGCGCTCGACCAACGAGGCGGCGTACCTGCTTCAGAAGATGTTCCGCAGCGTGGTGGGAACGAACAACACCGACTGCTGCGCCCGCATCTGCCACTCCTCGACGGCGATGGGCCTCGCCCTCGCGACCGGCACCGGCGCCGCGACCGCCAGCTACGACGACATCGACGAGGCGACGTGCATCGTGGTGGCGGGCGCGAACCCGACCGAGGCGCATCCGGTCGTCGGCGCTCGCCTGAAGCAGGCGGCCCTGCGCGGCGCCAAGCTGATTGTGATCGACCCGCGTCGCATCGAGCTGGCGGAGTACGCCGACGTGTCCCTCCAGCTCTGGCCCGGCACCAACGTGCCGCTCTTCAACGCGATGGCCAAGGTGCTGCTCGACGAGAACCTGTTCGATCGGGCGTATCTCGGCGAGCGATGCGAGGGTCTTGGCGAGCTGTCGACGTTTCTCGAAACGCTCCGCCTCGCCGACCTCGCCGCCGTCTGCCGGGTGCCCGAGGAGTCGATCCGCGCGGCGGCACGCACGATCGCCACCAGCGGCCCGCCGCTGCTGGTGAGCGGTCTCGGCCTTTCGGAACAGACGCAGGGCGTGGCGGCGGTCATGGCGTACACGAACCTGGGCATGCTGACGGGGGCGATCGGGCGCCGCGGGGCGGGCATGCTTCCCCTGCGGGGACAGAACAACGTGCAGGGCAACGCCGACATGGGCTCCCAGCCGAATGCCCTCACCGGCTACCTCCGGCTGGACGACGGCGACGTGCGCGATCGGCTGATGGCCCTGTGGGGCGCGGTCCCGTCGCGGGAGCCCGGCCTCACGATCCCCGAGATGTTCGAGTCGGCGGCGGCCGGCACGCTGCGGGCGCTCTGGATCCAGGGCGAGGACGTGGCGCAGAGCGATCCCCACCACGAGCTCGTGATGCAGGCGCTCGATCGCGTGGAGTTCCTCGTGGTGCAGGAGCTCTTCATGACCGGAACCGCCGAGCGTGCCGATGTCGTCTTCCCCGCGGCGTCGGTGTTCGAGCAGGAGGGCACGTTCACCAACGGGGAGCGCCGTGTGCAGCACGTCGTTCCGGTCGTGCCCGCACCGGGCGAGGCTCGCCCCGACTGGGAGGTGGTGCGGGACGTGGCCAACGCGATGGGCGCCACCTGGTCGTACGGCTCGCCGTCAGACGTGATGGACGAGATCGCCCAGGCCGCACCGAGCCTGTTCGGCGGCATCTCGTACGATCGGCTCGGCGACGACGGGATCCAGTGGCCGTGCCCGACGCCCGACCATCCCGGCACTCGCACCGTTCATGCGAACGGCTTCGTGCGCGGCCGAGGTCTGCTGACCGCGGTGGACTACATCCCGTCCCTCGACCGGCTCGACGAGCAGCACCCGTTCCTCCTGATCACGGGGCGCATCCTCGAACACTACAACGTCGGCACGATGACCCGGCGCACGCCGGCGGCGAAGATCGTGCCGGCGGACGTGCTCGAAATGCACCCCGAGGACGCCGGCCGCTTGGGGATCGACGACGGCGCCCCGGTGCGCCTCGCCAGCCACTACGGCACGATCGTGGTGCCGGCACGGCGGTCCCGCCGCATGCTGCCAGGCACGGTGTTCCTGTCCTTCCACTTCCCGGAGACGGAGACGAACGTCCTGGTGGGACCGCACCGCGATCCGCGCTCGAACTGTCCGGACTACAAGGTGGTGGCGGTGGGGCTCGCACCGGCTTGACGGGCGTCGCCGGCTCGAACCGCGGCCGGACCGGTCTCGATCGATACACTTCGACCGACGCCGTCGGCGCGTCGCCGCCCAGACCGGTGCTCGAGGAGTCGATTCCATGCGTGGCATTTCATCGTTCGTGCTCGTCGTTGCGGTGATCGGCTCGGGTTGCGGATCGGGCACGGAAACGCCCCCGGCGAGCCAGCCCCCATCGACCCGGCCTTCGGCCGCCAAGCCCTCAGCGACCGGCCCGGAAGCGGTTTCGCCACCAGTGGCGGCTGCCCCTGCGGAGACGCCGAAGGGGTCGTTGCCAGAGGTCGATTCGTCGCGCGGCACAACGCCCGAAGCCGCGCTCCGGAACCTCTTCGGCGCCATGCTGGCCAGCGATCGCGCGGGCGTTCTCGCGAACGCGCTCCCCAATCCCGAGATCGAGCTCCTGTTGTCCCCGGAGCCGCTCACGCCCGAACAGATCGCCCAGGCGCAGGCCCAGTTCGACGCCATGCCCGTCCATGCGCTTTCGGTCGGCGACTCGATCTCCCTCCCGGGAGGCGAGACGCTGGTCTTCGACGAGACCATGATCAACGACGATCACCAGATGCTCACGATCCCCGGGAGCGATCTGCCGCTGGAGCTCGTGCGGATCGATGGCGCCTGGAAGGTGAACGCCTCGCCGCTCATCGCGGCACGGAAGGCGGCGCAGGCGGCCCGAGCGCAGCATGCGGCCAGAGGCGCCCAGGACGGCACGGTCGCGGACCGCCCCGAACGCGCCCTGCGCACGTTCCTCGGCGCCATGCTGCTCGGCGACCGCGAGGGCGTGGTGTCGTCGGCGCTCGAGCATCCGGAGATCGACATCCTGCTCTCCTCGGACCTGACCTCGCCGGAACAGCGGGCGGCAGTCAAGGCGCAAGTCGATGCGATGCCGGTCACCGTCCTCGCCGTCGGCGACGAAGTCGCCTTCCCCGACGGGCACACCGTCGTCGCCGACGCCACCATGATCAACGACGGCAAGCAACTGCTCACGTTCCCCGGGAATCCCGTTCCCTTCGAAGTGGTGCGGGTGAACGGCGTTTGGAAGGTGAACGCGGCGCCGATCATCGAGGCCCGGAAGGCGGCTCGGGCGGCGCGGAAGTAGACGGGCGGGACAGCTCGGGCCCCTAATCAAAGCAGGTCCGCGTGGTGCGGCCAGTCGCGCCGCAGGCGCTCGCACGCCTCCGGGTCGTCCGCCAGGAGGCGGAAGTCCGCGAAGTCGAACCCCGGGCCGACCGTGCAGGTGACGAGGGAGTAGGCACCGTCCGCGCGGGCCGCCTGCCAGTGTCCGGCGGGCACCACGGTCGTCGGGTTCCCGCCTTCCGCCGCTCGACCGAGGGTCGCGACGCGGGTTGTGTCGGCGACGGGATCGATGGTCACCAACGCGAGCGGTGTGCCTTCGAGGAACGTCCATTGTTCGTCGGAGCGCACGACATGCCACCGGCTTGCCGTCCCCTGCGGGAGCAGGAAGTGGATGGCGGTCAGTCCGGAACGAGTGCCGCGTCCGTCGGCGGGTGTGACATCCACGGCGGAGCGGAAGAACTCGCGGTAGAAGCCACCCTCGGGGTGCGGGGCGAGCTGGAGTTCGGCAATGAGGTGTTCGGCGCGCGGGTCCATGGCGGGCATCTTCGGCGATGTCGCCCCGCCGTGTGGCCTCCTGTGTTCCCTTTGTCCCTTTGTCCCTTCGTCCCTGCGCGCCAAACGAACGACTGTCGCTGGGGATCCGCACGAACCAGTCTCGATCCGCTCAGCCGACCGCCACCCGATCGGGGTGCGCGTAGATGTTCATCTGCCCCGGTCGCAGGAAGCCGACCAGCGTCTGGCCGCTCTCGTGGGCCAGATCGACGGCGAGACTCGACGGCGCCGAGACGGCGGCGACGATGGGGATGGCCGCCGCCAGCGCCTTCTGCACGATCTCGAACGAGGCCCGCCCGCTGACCAGGAGCACGTGGCGGCGCAGCGGCAAGAGGCCCGCGAGGAGCGCGAAGCCGATCGCCTTGTCGACGGCATTGTGCCGACCGATGTCCTCCCGCGCAACGACGAGCGTGCCGTCGGCGTCGAAGATCGCGGCGCCGTGGACGCCGCCCGTGCGGTCGAATCCGGGCTGCGCCGCCCGCAGCCGGCTCGGAAGCGCCTGGATCAGGGAGGGATCGATCGCGGGTCCCGCATCGACGGCCGCGAACCGCTGTCGCACCGCGTCGAGCGACGCGGCGCCGCAGAGTCCGCAACTCGACGACACCACCACGTGGCGCGAGAGTCGCGCGAGGTCGACGGGCACGCCCTCGGCCAGCACGACGTCCACCACGTTCCCCTCCTCAACGGAACACGGTCGGATGTCCGCGAGGTCGGCCGCACTGCGGAGCACGCCCTCCGCCAGAAGGAAACCGGCGACGAGCTCGCGGTCGTCGCCCGGCGTGCGCATGGTGACGCCGACGGCATGGCCGCCGATCCTGATCTCCAAGGGCTCCTCCACCGCGACCTCGTCCATGTGCCGGGCAGGGGCGGATTCCGGCGCCCAGCGCCAGAGGGGAAGCCGTTGCGTTGAACTCGGATCCATGGCGGACTGTAGCAGTCCGTAGACCTGCGTCTCCTGCAGGCGGCGAGCCGCGGGGGGAGAGAATCGAGACACCATGACCAACACCCGAGCATCATCGGCGACGCCGAAGGCGGCCTCGCTTGTGGTCCCGTTCGGCCAGCTCACCCTCGACGACCTGCCCTCCGTCGGAGGCAAGAACGCCTCGCTGGGCGAGATGGTGCGCGAACTGGGCCAAGCCGGTGTGCGGGTGCCGAACGGATTCGCGGTGACCGCCGAGGCGTTTCGGCGCCATCTTCGCGAGGCCGGTCTCGACGAGGAGATCAACGCCACGCTCGAGGCGCTCGACGTGCGCGACACCAAGGCGCTGGCGCGAGAGGCCGCCGCGATTCGGGCCAAGGTTCGCGCTGCGGCGCTGCCCGACGCGGTCCGCCGTGCGGCGATCAACGCCTACGCGGAGCTCTCGAAGTCGTACGGCGAGACCGCGACCGATGTCGCGGTCCGCTCCAGCGCCACCGCCGAAGACCTGCCCACGGCCTCGTTCGCCGGCCAGCAGGACACCTACCTCAACATCCGGGGTGCGGAGGCCCTCGACGTGGCCATTCGCGCCTGCATGGCGTCCCTCTTCACCGACCGGGCGATCGTGTACCGCTCGGAGCAAGGCATCGCTCCACGCGGGGTGGCCCTGTCGGTCGGCGTCCAGAAGATGGTGCGCAGCGACCTCGCCAGCGCCGGCGTGATGTTCACGCTCGACACCGAATCGGGCTTCCGCGACGTCGTGCTCATCAACGGCTCGTGGGGCCTCGGCGAGGTGATCGTGAAGGGACGCGTGAACCCCGACGAGTTCTGGGTGCACAAGCCGACGGCGCGGGCGGGCTTCCGCTCGATCATCCGCAAGGATCTCGGCGACAAGCAGGTGAAGATGATCTACGGCGAAGGGTCGACCAAGGAGGTCCGGGAGATTCCCGTTCCGGAGCGCGACCGCGCGCGGCTCGTGCTCGACGACGACGAGATCATGCAGCTCGCCAACTGGTCGATGGCGATCGAGGCGCACTACTCGCAACGGGCGGGGCGGCCCACCCCCATGGACCTCGAATGGGCCAAGGACGGGCGCGACGGATCGCTCTGGATCGTGCAGGCGCGCCCCGAAACGGTGCACGCCCAGGCCGGGCCCCCATCGATCGATGTCTATCGGATGAAGGCCAGGGGACGTGCGATCGTCACCGGCAAGAGCGTCGGGAACCGGGTGGGATCCGGCGCCGTCCGGATCGTCGCGGGAACCGGCGACCTCCAGTCGTTCAAGCCGGGCGAAGTGCTCGTCGCGCCCATGACCGATCCCGACTGGGAACCGGTGCTGAAGGGGGCCGCCGCGGTGGTCACCGACCAGGGTGGGCGCACGTGCCACGCGGCGATCGTCTCCCGCGAACACGGCATTCCCTGCGTCGTCGGCACGGGTCATGCCACGGAGACGTTGCACGACGGCCAGGTGGTCACGGTGTCCTGCGCCGAGGGCGACGTCGGACGCGTCTACGAAGGCGCGATCGAGTTCGAGCGCGAGGAGATCGACCCGGCCACGCTTCCGGAGCCGAAGGTGCCGCTCATGCTCAACCTCGCCAGTCCCGAGCCCGCCTTCCGCCTGGCCCAGCTGCCCTCCGCCGGGGTGGGACTCCTGCGGATCGAGTTCCTGATCTCCAACTGGGTCGGCGTGCATCCGATGGCGCTCCTCCATCCCGAGCGCGTCGAGGACGACGCGACGCGGGCGGAGATCCGGCGCCGCGGGCGTCGGTTCGAGTCGCTTCCGGAGTTCTTCGTGGATCGCCTGGCGCACGGCGTGGCCCAGATCGCGGCGGCCTTCCATCCCCGCGACGTGATCGTGCGCTTCTCCGACTTCAAGACCAACGAGTACGCGGGACTCCTCGGCGGCGAGCCGTTCGAGCCCGAGGAGTCGAACCCGATGATCGGCTTCCGAGGCGCATCGCGCTACTACGACGAGCGCTACCGCGAGGCGTTCGCCCTCGAGTGCGAGGCGATTCGCCGCGTGCGGGAGTCGATGGGGCTGGCGAACGTGAAGGTGATGATCCCGTTCTGTCGCACGCTCGAAGAGGGCCGCAAGGTGCTGGCGGAGATGGAGCGATCGGGGCTCGTCCGGGGCAAGAACGATCTCGAGGTGTACGTGATGTGCGAGATCCCCAACAACGTGGTGCTGGCGAAGGAGTTCGCGGAGCTCTTCGACGGCTTCTCGATCGGCTCGAACGACCTCACGCAGCTTGTCCTCGGCGTGGATCGCGACTCGGAGCTCCTGGCCCATGTCTTCGACGAGCGCGATCCTGGCGTCAAGAGCATGATCGCAGCGGTGGTCGCCACCGCCCGGTCGTGCCGACGCAAGATCGGGATCTGCGGCCAGGCCCCGAGCGACTATCCCGAGTTTGCGGAGTGGCTGGCGTCGATCGGGATCGACTCGATGTCGCTCAATCCGGATTCGCTGGCGGGCGTGGCACGGCGCCTGGCGAAGCGGCCGGGGGCGCTGCTGGAGTCGAAGGTCAGGCCGGGAGCGAAGACGCCGGCCTCGCCGGCCGCGAAGCGATCCGAATGCACCACCCGACCAGCACGGCGTTGATCGCCGCGAAGACGAGGAAGACGACGAGGCCGCCCATCCGCGCCGAGTGGGCGTGGAGCGGCGCGAGCTGGTCCATGTCCATCGATTGCACCCGGATCGCCTCGCGCAGACACGTTGCGGCGAGGATCGTCGCCAGGGACGTTCCCGTGGCCGCACGCAGGAGGCCGGGGGCGAGCGTGCCGCGGCGGCGGATCGCGATCCAGGTGCCCAATTGCGTCGCGCCCGCGACCACCATCGTGGCGGCCCAGCCGAAGCCGATCGTGCCGGTCGCGGCCGCCCGCACGGCACCGGCCGACGCCGACGAGGAGCGCGACGAGATCACGACGTAGGCCACGAAGCTCGCGCCGGCGAGCACCAGGCCGCCGAGG
>JAGQOG010000507.1 GCA_020427695.1 Phycisphaerales bacterium | reverse complement strand
GAACAGGATGATGTCCTCGTCGGCGAGGCTGGACAGTCCCGGCACGGCGGGATTGCCCGAGGTGGAGACGAGCAGGCCTCCGCCCGCGGTCACGGCGAGTCCGTCGATGTTCTCGCCGCTCGTCGTCAGGCCGACGTCCGAGCCGTCGAAGTAGAACGTCCACGATCCCGCGGTCGTCCCCCCAAGCGAGCTGGGGGTGAACCGGATCACGTCGGAGTTGTCCACGCTGGTGCCGCTGGGTCCGCCGGTGAGACCGGCGACGCTGCCATCGGCGGAGAGGCTGATCAGCAGGTCGCCGTTGGGCAGCACCGCCAGACCGGCGATGCCGTTGCTCGCCAGGCCCACATCGGAGCCGTCGAAGTAGAGCGACCAGGATCCGGTCGACGGGGTGTAGGCGACGATGTCCTCGTCGGCCACGGTGCCGACGCCGGGCACGACCGTTCCGTTCGAGAGCGCGAAGAGCAGCGTGCCGGCGCCCCAGGCCGGCGGAGGCGGCGGCGGGGGAGGCGGGGGCGGCGCCGAGCCGAGAGCGGCGGCGAGATTCACCCGGCCCGAACCGAGCTTGCCGGCATACGACGGGTTCAAGGAGTCGATCGGGTCCGCGGTGTCGCGCACCTGGGCCCACACCTCGGCGCGGGTCCAGGTCGGATGCTGCGACCACACGCTTGCAGCCACCGATGCCGTCAGCGGCGTCGCCATCGAGGTGCCGTCGAGCGTGGCGACGTAGTCGTTCGCCGGATCGGCGTGCACGTGGTACGAACTCAGGATCGCCACGCCGGGCGATGCGATGTCCACCCAGGTGCCGTAGCTCGAGAAGCTCGCCTTCTTGTCCGCCTGGTCGGTCGCGGCGACGGAATAGCAGTCGTTGCGGGAGTTGACGTAGCCGGCCGTCTGGTTGTTGCTGTTGCCGGCGGCCACGAAGACCAGCCCGCCCGCGGCGACGAAGTAGTCGATCGCCGCGGCGATGCCGCCCGAGTTCGAAGAGCCCCACGAACAGGACGCGATCTTCGCCCCGTTGTTGGCCGCGTAGTAGAAGGCGCTCGCCGCGAAGTCCATGCGGACGTAGCCGACCTCCTGGCCGAGGTAGCTGCCGCTGTAGCCCATGCGCAGGCACATCACCTTGACGCCGTTGCCGGCCGCTTGGAGCGAGCCGTTGCCCCATCCGCCCGCCGGACTCGCGGTGGCGTAGCCGTTGTTGCTGATGGCGGCGACGTTGCCGGCGCAGTGGGTGCCGTGGCCGTTGAAGTCGCGGGGATCGTTGTCCACGGTCTGGCAGTCCTCGCCGCTCCAGCAGCCGCTGGTGATCCCGGTGACGAAGTCCCAGCCGACCCAGTCGTCCACGTAGCCGTTGCCGTCGTCGTCCACGCCGGCGGTGCCGTTCTTCTCGGCGAGGTTCAGCCAGACGTTGCCGTTCGTGCCGCCGGGGTTGCTGCTCGAGGCCCCGCTGCCGCCGAGGTCCTTGTGGTAGTAGCGGACGCCGGAGTCGAGCACCGCGACGATCGTGTTGGCGCTGCCGGTCCACGTGTCCCAGGCCGCCGGGGCGTCCATGTCGATCCCGGACGCCTGGTTCAGGTGCCACTGGCTCGGGTAGCTGCCGTCGTTCGGCGTGGCGGTGACGAGGTGGACGCCGATCGGTTGGACGTCGCGGACCATGGGATCGGTGGCATAGGCCGCGATGGCCTGGTCGAGCGTTCCGACGGTGCCGTCGAACTCGACGGTGAACCAGCCGGACAGATCGGGAAGTCCGCGGAGGTCGGCGTCCGCCGGGCGGGCGCCGCGGAACAGCGGGCGCAGTTCGCGCACGCCCAGGTCAACGCCGATGTCGTCGAGCGACGCGATGCCGCTCACGCCGAGTTCGGCGAGTCCGGTGGCGAGCACCACCCGCGCGGCGTCGGGCGCGAGCTCGACCACCACCGCGTCGGGAACCCAGCGCACGCCCGGATCGATCGCGGCCATGAGGGCCGGATCGTGCTGGACCGCGGCGGGGGCCTCGAGCGGCGGATTCGCCGCTGCGAGCAGAGGTGCCCAAACGATCGGGCAGACGGACAGCACAAGGACGCTGCGACCCACGTGAACCTCCAGTCTCGGTTGTGCTCGTTCCCCGAGCGCCGACCGGCGCATCTGGCGCACGGCAGACTCGACGGCGGCGCCCCGCAGGGCGTCGTCGTCATCGCCGGATCAACCCGGGGACCTGCGCAATGTTGAACGCTCCATGCGCCTCGGAGTGCGGCGGCGGCCCATCCCAGGGTCCACATCGCTGCGCCGCATCTCCGGGCGGCGAAAGTAGCGACGGGCCCGCCCCGGCGTCAACAGAATTGTGTCCGCTTGCCTTCCTTCCTTTGAGCGCGGGCTCCACGCGGCGCCGACAAGGTGGCGCTGACGGGCGCCGCCAGACCCGTTACCATCGATCCCCCCATTCCCCGTCCGGCCCCGCCGGATGCCGAAGGCCATCGATGGCAATCGGAAGCGATCGGGGACCAGCCTGTTCTCACCTCCTCCTCGGATCATCCCGCCATGACCAACATCAAGAGCATCGCTGTGATCGGTGCCGGAACCATGGGTTCCGGCATCGCCCTGACCGCCGCCACCAGCGGCATCGCCGCCTTCCAGGTGGACATCAGCCCCGAGCAGTTGGAGCGGGCGAAGGCCTACCACCGCAAGACGCTCGACCGAGGCGTCGAGAAGCAGCGGATGACCCGGGAGCAGGCGGACGCGGCGCTGAAGCTCGTCACCTATGCCGGCGACATGGGCGCCGCGAAGGGCGCCGGCTTCGCGATCGAGGCGGCCACGGAGAACGTGGACGTCAAGCGGAAGCTGTTCGGGGCCATGAAGGACACCTTCGGCCCGAACGCCATCCTCGCCACGAACACGTCCTCGATCTCGATCACCGACATCGCCCGCAGCGTGGGCGATGCGGCGGACCGGGTGATCGGCATGCACTTCTTCAACCCCGTGCCGGTGATGAAGCTCGTCGAGGTGATCAAGGGACTGGCCACGAGCGAGGCGACCACCAAGGCCACCATCGAGCTGGCCACCGCGATGGGCAAGACGCCCATCCCCGCCAACGACCGCGCCGGCTTCGTGAGCAACCGGGTGCTCATGCCCATGATCAACGAGGCCTTCTACGCCTGGATGGAGGGCGTCGCGGACCCGGAGAACGTGGACGAGATCATGAAGCTCGGCTGCAACTTCCCGATGGGCCCGCTGCGCCTCGCCGACTTCATCGGCCTCGACGTGTGCCACGACATCATGATGGTGCTTTACCGCGAGCTCGGCGACCAGAAGTACTTCCCCTGCCCGCTGCTGCGCCAACTCGTGCAGGCGGGAAGGCTGGGGGACAAGAGCGGGCGGGGGGTGTTTGAACACGCGCGCAAGTAGGGGGCGAGGCATCGGAGGACCGAGGCATCAAGGCATCAAGGCATCCAGGCATCGAGGGGGTGCCGGGTAGCGCGGGGGGGTGCCACGGCCCTCCGGGCCGTGCGTTCGTGCATGGGTGGACGTTCGACACGGCCGAGACGGCCGTGGCACCCGCTCGCACAACCCTTGATGCCTCGATGCCTTGATGCCTCGGTGCCTCGGTCTCGATGCCTTTGTCGCCCCTACCGCACCACCCACGTCTCCCCGTCGTCCAACAACGTCTTCAGATCGGGCTCGCCGTCGCCGACCGCCTCCTGGAGCTGCCGGGCGGCGAGGTGCTCGTAGGTGTCGCGGTCCTCGTTGGCGTAGATGACGCCCATCGGCTCGGGGAACGCGGGGTGCTGGAGCTGGGCGAGGAGGAAGGCGAGGCCGCGGTCGGTCTCGTCGTGCACCAGGAGATCCGACTCGGTGACGCCGTTGCCGAGCTGGACGACCTCGATGCGGTGGCCGTTGAAGCGCAGGCCCTTGTCGCGTTCGGCGCCGAAGACGATGGGCTTGCCGTGCTCGAGCTGCGTGGTGTGCTCGGCGCGACCGGCCTTCTGCGAGGCGTAGAACCACGCCTCGTGGTTGAAGATGTTGCAGTCCTGGTACACCTCGATGAGCGCCGTGCCACGGTGGGCGGCGGCGCGGAGCATGAGGGCCTCGATCGCCTTGACGTCGATGTCGATGCACCGCGCGACGAAGGTGCAGCCGGCGCCGATCGCCAGGCTCAGCGGGTTCACCGGGTAGTCCACCGAGCCGTACGGCGTCGACTTCGTGCGCTTGCCGAACTCGCTGGTGGGAGAGTACTGGCCCTTGGTGAGCCCGTAGATCCGGTTGTTGAGCAGCAGGATCTTCACGTCCATGTTGCGGCGCATGGTGTGAAGCGTGTGGTTGCCGCCGATCGAGAGCAGATCGCCGTCGCCGGAGACGATCCAAACCTGGAGATCGGGATTGGCGAGCTTGATCCCGGCGGCGAACGCCGGAGCCCGGCCGTGGATCGAATGCATCCCGTACGTGTTCATGTAGTAGGGGAACCGGGCCGCGCAGCCGATCCCCGACACGAAGACGAAGTCCTCCTTCTTCCGGCGGAGGTTCGGGAGCGCGTTCTGCACCGCCTTCAGCACGGCGTAGTCGCCGCATCCCGGGCACCAGCGCACGTCCTGGTCGCTGGCGAAGTCCTTCGGCTTGAGGGTGGGAAGGGAAGTGTCGTGCATGGCCTCAGGCTCCTTCCATTCCGGCGGCGCCGGAAGCGGGCTTCTGCCCCATGATCTCGAGCGTTCTTTCCACGAGCGTCTCGACGCGGAACATCGTCCCCCGCACCTCGTTTATGCCGACGGCATCGATCAGGAACCGGTCGCGGATCAGCCGGCGCAACTGCCCCAGGTTGATCTCCGGCACGATCACCCGCCGGAAGCGCCGCAGCACCTCCTCCACGTTCGCCGGCATCGGGTTCAGGTAGCGGAGGTGGGCCGTGCTCACCTTGTGCCCCGACGCCCGCAGCCGATCGCCCGCGGTCGTGATGGCGCCGTACGTTCCGCCCCAACCCAGCAGGAGCGCGTCGCCCGACTCGGGACCGCGCACCTCGAGCGGCGGCACGATCTCGACCGCCCGCTGGATCTTCTCGGCGCGGGTCCGCACCATGTGGTCGTGGTTCTCCGGGTCGTAGGACACGTTGCCGGTGCCGTCCTGCTTCTCCAGTCCGCCGACGCGATGCTCGAGGCCGGGCGTGCCGGGGATCGCCCACGGCCGGCCGAGCGTCGAGGGGTTGCGTTCGTACGGGAGGAAGTTCCCTTCCGGGTTGTTGTTCGCGGTCGGGTGCACCGCCGTGATGGGCTCGATCGCATCGAGATCGGGCATGAGCCACGGCTCGGCGCCATTGGCGATGTAGCCGTCGCTGAGGAAGATCACCGGGCACATGCACCGCACTGCGAGCCGGAACGCCTCGATGGCCATGGTGAAGCAGTCGGCGGGGCTCCGCGGGGCCACGATCGCGACGGGCGACTCGCTCGCCCGGCCGTACATCGCCTGCAGCAGGTCCGCCTGTTCGGTCTTGGTCGGCATGCCGGTGGCCGGGCCGGCCCGCTGGACATTGATGATCACGATCGGGAGCTCGAGCATCACCGCGAGGCCGATCGCCTCGCCCTTGAGCGCGATGCCGGGCCCCGACGAGCCGGTCAGGGCGAAGTCGCCCGCGTAGGCGGCGCCGATCGCGGCGCACACGGCGGCGATCTCGTCCTCGGCCTGGAACGTCTGGACGCCGAAGCGCTTGAGGCTCGCCAGCGTGTGCAGGACATCGGAAGCGGGGGTGATCGGGTAGCTGGCGTAGGTGAGCCGCTTGCCCGCCTTGTGCGCGGCCACCACGAAGCCCAGCGCCGTCGCTTCGTTGCCGCTGATCTTGCGGTAGACGCCCGGCGCGAGCTTTGCCGGCGGCACCTTGAAGCGCACCGGGAACATCTCGGCCGTCTCGCCGAAGTTGTAGCCGGCCTTCAAGGCGCGGATGTTCAGGTCGGCGAGCTCGGGGCGCTTGCGCTTCTGCTCGAACTGCTCCTCCAGGAAGCGCACGGTCGCGTCGATGGGCCGCTCGTAGAGCCAGTACACCAGTCCCAGGGCGTACATGTTCCGGCAGCGGTCCACGTCCTTGGCGCCCATGCCCGCCTCGGCGAGCGACTCGCGGGTGAGACGGCTCATCGGCACGCGGTAGACGCGGTAGCGCCGGTTGAAGTCCTCGTCGTCGAGGGGGTTCACGCCGTCGGGATAGCCGCACTTCTTGAAGTTGACCGCGTTGAACTCGTCGTCGTTGACGATGACGATGCCGCCCGGCTCGACGTCCCGGATGTTGGTCTTGAGTCCCGCGGGGTTCATCGCCACCAGGGCGTTCACCGCGTCGCCCGGCGTGTAGATCTCGCTGCTGGCGAACTGCACCTGGAACGCCGACACGCCGTAGGTTGTCCCGCGCGGGGCGCGGATCTCCGCCGGGAAGTCGGGAAAGGTGGCGATGTCGTTGCCGAAGAGGGCCGAGGTGTTGGTGAACTGACCGCCCGTGAGCTGCATGCCGTCGCCGGAGTCGCCGCAAAAGCGGATCGACACGGCTTCGAGGGCGGCTTCGGTCGGACGATGGGACGCGGTGGTGGGGGCGCTCATGGTCGAAATCCCTTGGTCGGACGAGGGCCCCGTCGAGCGGAGCCGGCGCGCATGGGATCATCATACGAGGCTGCGAATCGGCGATGGTGTTTCTGCGGTGTCGATCCGGCCTCGCGGCGGGCCGTGCGGACCCGTCGGCGGCGGGTGTCGCCGGAACGGCATCGGGGGAGCGGCAAGTCGGGCGGCCGTCTCGGCCGGTCTCGGCGGGACTCGACCCACCACCCCCGATACCATGAGAACTGCCGTTCTCCGACCGATCCTCGGGGCGTTCGCCCATCTCCACTCGCCCCCAAGGGGTTCTCCCATGACCACGCTCAAGAACACCGCCTCCGCCACGACCGCCGCGGCTTCCGACGCACGGAAGGTGGATCCCGAGACCGTCACCATCTCCGGCTATGTCGTGAAGGAGCGGTACGCTCCCGACAGCGTCGAGACCACGGACCCGGCGGATTCGAACAGGGCACATCCGCGGATCGGCGTGCCGGGGCAGTATCCCTACACGCGGGGCGTGCACTCGACCATGTACCGCAACCGCCTGTGGACCATGCGGCAGTTCGCCGGCTTCGGATCCGCCGACGACACCAACAAGCGGTTCAAGTACCTGCTCGAGAACGCCAAAGGCACCAAGGCCAACACCGGTCTCTCGACCGCGTTCGACCTGCCCACGCTCATGGGCCGCGACAGCGACGACCCGCTCTCGGCGGGCGAAGTCGGCCGCTGCGGCGTCGCGGTGTGCACGATCGAGGACATGCACCGGCTGTACGCCGACATCCCCGTGGGCGAGGTCACGGTGAGCCAGACCATCAACGGGCCGGCGTGCGTGATCTGGGCGATGTACCTGGCGATGGCCAAGGAGCGCGGGATTCCCTGGGAGCGTCTCGGCGGAACGCTCCAGAACGACATCCTCAAGGAGTTCCATTCCCAGAACGAGTTCATCTATCCGCCGGAGGCGAGCGTCAAGCTCGTCGTGGACACCATCGAGTTCGCCACCCAGCAGACGCCGAAGTGGAACAGCGTCAGCATCTCGGGCTATCACATCCGCGAGGCGGGCTCGACCGCCACGCAGGAGCTCGCGTTCACCCTCCGCGACGGGATGGAGTACGTCGAGTGGTGCCTGAAGCGGGGGCTCGACGTGGACGCGTTCGCGCCGCGGCTCTCGTTCTTCTTCAACAGCCACAACGAGTTCTTCGAGGAGATCTGCAAGCTGCGGGCCGCCCGGCGCATCTGGTCGCGGGCGATGAAGGAGCGGTACGGAGCCAAGAACGACCGATCGCTCCTCATGCGGACGCACGTCCAGACCGCCGGATGCTCGCTGACCGAGCAGCAGCCGCTCAACAACATTGTCCGCGTGGCCTACCAGGCCCTGGCGGGCGTGCTCGGCGGCTGCCAGTCGCTGCACACCGACTCGATGGACGAGACGCTCGGCCTGCCGACCGAGACCGCGGTGCGCGTGGCGTTGCGCACGCAGCAGATTCTGGCCCACGAGACGGGCGTGCACCGCACCGTCGATCCGTTGGGCGGCTCGTGGTTCGTCGAGGCGCTCACCGACCGCATGGAGTCCGACGCCGAGGCGATGATCGCCGAGATCGATGACATGGGTGGAGTGGTCGAGGGCATCCACAAGGGCTACTTCCGCCGCTCGATCGCCGAGGCGAGCTACCGCTTCGGCCAGGAGATGGAGGCGGGCGACCGCCTGATCGTCGGCGTCAACGCCTACACCGAGGGCAACGAGGACCACCAGGTCGAGATTCTCCAGATCCCGCACGCCGTCGAGGAGGAGCAGAACGCGCGTCTGGAACGGTTCCGGCGCGAACGCGACGCCGGCGGCGTCGAGCGCAGCCTGGAGGCGATCCGCACGGCGGCGCGCGAAGGCGAGAACGTGATGCCCGCCCTCGTGGACGGGTCCCTCGCCAAGTGCACCCTCGGCGAGATGGTGCAGGCGATGGCGGACGTCTACGGTCGGTACACCGGCGGCCCGGAGTGGTAGAGCAGGTGGCACTGATACGCCGTGTGTGCGGCGTATCAGTGCGCAGCGTGCCGCAGGGCGCCGGCGCTGCACCGAGCGCCAACCTCGTGAATGGACGCCCGCCACGCGGGCTCGGGGACCGCGCGCTCAGAAGTCGAGCGGCGCCTCCGCCTTGGTCACGAACAGCTTCCAGTCCTTCAACACCTTCCGGCCAAGCTCGTCCTCGAGCCCGTCGGTGTTGAGGTGGCTGGTGACGTAGTAGAGCCGTCGGATCTCGTCGTCCTCCCCCGGCCCGGCGTTCGCGTCGTTGAAGCGCTGCTGGAGATAGGCGGGCGGGATCGACTGGTTGTAGAGGGTCGCGCGGACCTTCGCGGCGTGGTTCGCGACCTGTCCCTGCCACGGGATGCGGTACACGACGACGTCGGCGCCGGTGAGCGCGGGGTCGGTGTAGTACGGATCGTCGGCGGCCTGGCCGTAGACGATCGCCAGCTCCTGGATGAACTCCGACGGGTTGTCGGCGAAGAAGGCCGGGTTGAAGCCCTGCGGCCGAATCCGGTTGTCCTTCACCGTCTGGTAGCGGCGCAGGAAGCTGCTGGTGAGGTCGCCGTCGGAGTCCTCGACCAGCTCCTGGTAGATCTGCACCTCGTCCTCGCGATCGATGACCTGGTAGTGCGGCTGGAACGGCGTGTTGGGGAACTTGAGGGGCTGTTCGCTTTTGAGGACCTGGCCGGTCGTGCCCTTCACGATGAAGCCGAGCGCGTTGGTGCGCCCGGAGGCCCACAGCGGGTTGCCGCCGTCGTCGAGCACCGCGAACTCCAGGAACATGCGCCGGAAGCCCACGCCCGAGGGCAGGAAGTGCCCCGCCTTGTTGGTCACCTTGACGGTCACCTCGAGGGCCCCGTTGACGATCGCGGCGCCCTGGATCTGCACCTGCGCCGTCCGCAGCTGCGCCATGTCGATCATCGAGTCGGCCCCGTTGATCAGCGCCGGCACCGGCGCCGGTCCCGCCATCGGATCGACCTGCCGCCCGCCGAGCACCAGGGGGAACTGCTGGAACATCTGGTTCAGGAAGAGGTTCAGCCCGTGGAGGCTGTGGCGCCCGAACTCCGACCTCGGGGTCAGGGTGATGTCCGCGTCGGGGAGGCGGTTGCTGGTCGGCGCGAACTCGTTGGACTCGATGTTGGCGATCTCGAACTCGAGCTGCTCGCCGTGAAACGTCTTCGGCATGTGGCAGTCGATGCAGCTCTTCTGGTCGGATCCGCCCGGACCGTACACGCTGTTCTGCCACTCCAGTCCCGTGCTCTGCTCGTAGGCGCCGCCCACGATCGCCCCGCCGTTGGTGAACACGGGAAGGAGGATGTTGTGGCAGCTCTGGCACACGCCCTGGATCGAATTCGTCAGCTGCTCGCCTTCGAGCGGCGTGATCGCCAGCGTGTTCTGCATGGGGATGGGAATGACCGTGTCGCTCGGATACGGACCGTAGATCTCCTGCGGCGAACCGGTGACGAAGTTCCCGGTGAACGACGCCTCCGCGCCCAGACCGTCGGGCGAGACGTGGTGGCACACCGTGCAGGAGATCCCGTCGCGGGCCAGGGCGCCGTACACCTGCTGGTCGTTGGGGTTCGACTGCGGCCACTGGGTCACCATCGAGAGGCGGAAGGCCTGCCCCGAAGGCACGCCCGGCTGCGGCGGAACGGGGAACAGGCTCTCGCAGTCGCTCCCGTCCGGGGGCGTGTCGATCGCGAGCTGCCGCTTCCCCATGACCCCGTGGCAGCTCAGGCACAGGTCCTCGATGCACGTGGTCTGGTCGGGCAGGTTGTTGGTCTCGCTCTGGAGCTGGGCGAAGAAGATGGGGTCGCGGCCCGCAAGACCCATCGGCGACGCGCTCCACTCCGCGTAGGGGGAGAGGTTGAACAGCTCCTGCCCCGAAAGCGTCTCCTTCTGGAGCATCATGTTGGGCAGGCCCGAGTTCGAGTAGGTGGCGTCGTGGCAGCTGATGCACTGGTCCGAGGTCAGGAACTGACTGGGACCGTTCGGGCCGGACACGATGTGGTCCCAGGTCTGGGCCGGGAGGCGCAGACTCCACGCGTCGGCGAATCGCACTGGCGTGATCTGGTGGAAGAAGCCGTGGAAGCCCGGCGCCGCATGCGGGAGCGGCTGCACGTACGGCCTTTCGCTTGCCGGCGCGTTGTACGCCGACAGCCACGAGGGCAGGTGGTTCGCGGACGGCGGCAGCCCCGAGCCGGATGCCTCCGCATCGAAGTGCTTGTACACGATCCCGGGCCCGAGCACGTTGTCGAGCGTGGCGAACGTCTCCTCGCTGATCGCCGAGGAGTGGCAGTTCATGCAGTAGTTCCCGTACTGCTCGTTCGGGTACACGACGTCAGGGAACACGCGCGGCTTCGACGGGTCGAGCCCGGTCGGATACCAGTCGGGGTTCCGCATCACCGGGCCGTGGTTGCCCTGGTAGAACTCCTGGGAGGTGATCCCGGACGGGTCGAAGATGGGCGGGTTGCCCAACTCGTTGTTCGGCGGCGGATCGCCGCCGGTCTGCGCGGTCTGGAGGAGGCCGTAGTAGCCCCAGTACCACCCGTCGCGCGAGGAGCTGTTCGACTTCACGATCACTGTCCATCCGGTCGGAGCCGGATCGCCCTCGATCACCATGCACTGGTCGGGGAGGATGGTCACGGTCGCGGCGTCGATCCCGTGCATCTCCTTGATGAGCATCGCACCGTCGGGTACCTCGCCCCGCCGGCCGTTGCACAGCCAAGTGACGATCTCGGGGGAGTACCAGACGCGGACGGCGGGATGGGTGCCGAAGCTCGCGCCCTCGCCGAGCGGTCCGACGTACGGGCCGGTGAGGCGCCAATTCTGGTCGTGGATCCAGCCGAGCTCCCCGGCGTACACCCTCGCGTTGAGGAACGTCTGGAGCATGAGGTCGTAGGCGTTCTTGGCGTCGACGTCGCTCAGGGGCGGGGGCGACCGGAGCGGCGCCGGGAGCGGGATCCCGAGGTCCGCCGTACCGCAGAACTCCTCCACTACCTCGTCCGGCACGCGGTCGGGAAGATCGCACACCCAGTCGGCGGGGTCGGGCGGCAGAACATCGGCGGGCATGTCCGCCTGCCGTGCGGCCGCGGTTGCGGCAACGGGCAGGCTTGCCGCGAGAACGGCGAACACCTTGGAACGGATCGCGCGCGATCGGCGCATGGTCATGTCGTGCCTCCCTCGGAGTCTCGATCCGGTGGTCACTGTAAGGCGACACGTCTGCCGGACGGAAGCGCCTTCTCGCGCTTTGTCTCCTCGATCGTCCGGCGGCGGCGGGCGCACACGGGGCGCAGCCGTCCTTCAAGGGGCCCGCAGGATCGCGCGGGAGCGGTTCGCCGCACTACACTCCCCCCATGCCTCCCCTGCACCAGGCCCCGCGCGGCACGCGCGACTTCTATCCCGAGGACATGGCGGTGCGCCGCCACATCGAGGCGGCGTGGCGCAAGGCGTCGATCGACCACGGTTTCGACGAAGTGGACGGCCCGACGTTCGAGCATCTCGACCTCTACACCGTCAAGAGCGGCGAAGGCATCGTGAACGAGCTCTTCTCGTTCCGACGCGCCGGGGGCGAGAGCACGTATGCCCTCCGGCCGGAGTTCACCCCCACGTTGGCACGAATGGTCGCGGCGAAGGGGGCGTCCCTGCCCGTACCCACGAAGTGGTTTGCGATCCCCAGCTTCTTTCGGGCCGAACGGCCGCAGCGCGGGCGGTTGCGTGAGTTCTTCCAGTGGAATGTGGATGTTGTCGGTCAGGGCGGGGCGAAGGCCGACGCGGAGGTCATCGCGGTGGCGGTGGGGGCGCTCGAGCGCCTCGGGCTCGGTCCGGGCGACGTGCAGGTGCGGCTTAGCCACCGTCGCGCGGTCGCGAACATCCTCGCTCGCCTGGGCATCGCCGAGGACCGCCTGCCGGCGGCGTTCGAACTGCTCGATCGGCGGGACAAGCTGGAGCCGGAGGCGTTCGCCCGGCGCTCGGGCGAGCTTGGCCTCGCCGGCGACACGCTGGCGCGGTTCGACGGCCTGGTTCGCGCGACAGTGCCCGTGTCGGAATCGATCGAGGGACTCGTTCGTGCCGCCGCCATCCCCGAGGCGGACGTGATCGACCTGGTGGAGATGCGATCGGCGCTCGAGGCCGTCGGCATCGCGGACTGGTGTCGATACGACCTCGGCATCGTGCGCGGCCTGGCCTACTACACCGGCACCGTGTTCGAGATCCACGCGGTCGGCGCGGTGGAGCGGGCGGTGGCGGGCGGCGGACGATACGACGGCCTCATCGAGCTCTTCGGCGGCGCGCCGACGCCCGCGTGCGGGTTCGGCATGGGGGACGTCGTGCTCGGCCTGCTGCTCGAGGAACGTGGCCTGCTCGGCGGCGCCGATGGACACGCAGGATTGCTGCCGCGGCCGGACGTCTTCGTGATCGCCGCGGGTTCCGAGGCCGCCGAACAGCTCCTTCTGCCGCTGGTGACCGAGTTCCGCCGGGCCGGACTCCACGCCCGTCACACCTACCGTGCCACGCGCAACGTCGGGAAGCTCCTGGGGGAGGCGAGTCGTTCGCGGGCCCGCTTTGCCGTCATCCTCGGCCAGGAGCTGGAGCGTCCGGAGGGCCCGCAGGCGATGGTCAAGGATCTCCTGTCGGGAGCGCAACGCCCGGTTCTTCTGGCGTCCGTCGTGAAGGAGATCGCCGCGACGGCTTGAAATGGAGACCGGCCTGCAACTTCGCCGCGTCAACCGGATATCCTCGCGATGGAGGTCCTCCCCGAATGAGCATGTCCCCTCGCGCCTTCACCGTCTTCCTCGTCTCCACCGCGGTCGTTTCGAGCGCCTGGCTGGCTGCGAACCTGCACGGCCAGGAGGAGAAGCCGTTCCACATCTCCCAAGCGCATGTCGGGTCCATGACCATGTCCGGGCCGCCGCAGGGCATCGACGGCAAGAGCGTGTCGCTCTTCGACGGCAACTTCTGGACGGACTGGCGCCAGCGCGATGGCCAGCCCAGCCAGTGGATGGTCCGTCCCGATCATTCCGTTCGGGTCCACGGCGGCGACGCGGTCTCCAACGGCGAATACGGCGACCTCCAGCTCCACCTCGAGTTCAAGTGCCCGAAGATCGACGGTGCCACCGGTCAGGCCCGCGGCAACTCCGGCGTCTACATCCAGGGGCGCTACGAGATCCAGGTCCTCGACAGCTTCGGCCTGCCGCCATCCGACAGCAGTTGCGGCGGCATTTACGGTCAGCACACGCCGCTGGTGAACGCGGCATACCCGGCCGAGGTGTGGCAGACGTACGACATCGTCTTCCGCGCGCCGCGCTTCGACGAGAAGGGCGAGGTCGTTGAGAAGCCGAGGATGACGGTGCTGCTCAACGGCCAGGTGATCCACAACAACGTCGAGTTGTCTGGTCCGACGCCGGGCGGACTCGATTCCACCATGTCGCCAACCGGACCGATCCTGCTTCAGGACCATGGCGATGCGGTCGAGTACCGGAACATCTGGGTGCGCCCGCTTTGAGCGCTTCCGGCGCGGATTCCGAATCGGCCCGGCCGAACCGCATGCTGGTCGTGGTGGCGGTCGAGCGAGAAGCGGACGCCGTGCCGGCAATCCCCGAGACGATGGTGGTCGTGGCGGGCGTCGGCCGAACCAACGCCGCGGCGGCGACCACCGAGACCATCCTGCGCCATGGTCCGTTCCGCGGCGTGCTCTCGCTGGGCATTGCCGGCGCGCTCCCCGGGAGCGCCCTTTCGATCGGCGACGCCGTGGTGGCGAGCGCGTGCGTGTATGCGGAGGAAGGGCTTGCGGCGCCGGGCGGCTTCCAGGACATGCGCGGATTGCGCTTCCCCTTGGGCGACTTCGAGGGCAACGCGGTGCCGGTGTCTCCCGAACTGCTTGCCCGGTTGTCCCCGCCCTTCTGCTCCGCGCCGATCGCCACGGTGGCCACCTGTTCCGGCACGGATGCGGCGGCTGACGAGGTCGCCCGGCGCACCGGGGCGGCGGCCGAGGCCATGGAGGGCGCCGCGGTCGTGCACGCGGCGCGGCGGCTGGGCGTGCCCGGCATCGAGCTGCGGATCGTGAGCAACACGACCGGCGATCGCGAGCGCCAGCAGTGGGATCTTCCGCTGGCGTTCGCCGCGCTCGCCGAGGCCGCGGACCGAGCGCTCGCCCTGCTCAGCGGCTGGTCGTTCGAGCCACCCGCGGTCCAGCCTCCCCGGGGTCGCCCGGCCGTCCGGTGACAGGCGGCGCCCGGGTTCCCAACTATGCTTCGGTCATGGCCATCGCACACCACTGCCTGGCGTGCGGCATGGATCTGGCTCCGGTCCGCGCGGACCGGACCAATCCCTACGGGCTCCCGCTGGTGCACTGCCCGCGGTGTCGCACCGTCGTGGTCCGGCGGCGCGATCCGCTCATTCGCTTGTGGCGGCAGGTGCGGCGGACCGGGCTCGTGCTCGGCCGACTGGCGTTCAACGTTGCGGTGCTCTCGGGCTGCACGGTGCTCTCGGCAGTGGCGATCGCGGGGGCGGTCGCGGCGATCCGCAATGCGCTCTGGGAACCGTACGACAACCACACGCCGCGCTGGGTTGCCGGTCTGGCCGCGGTTGCCCTCGTCGTTGTGGGAGCGGCGGTCCGCCTGGTGCTCGGGCACCACCGGCCGTGGAAGGTGTGGCTGGGCTTCACGGCATGGCTCGTGGTGTTTCTGGTCGCCATACCGACCGCAGCCATGCTGGCCGAGTCCTCCCCGGAACGCATGAGCGCGGATCTACGTCGGGTGATCGCCGACGAGCGGACGACGCTCGTAGCCCTGTCGGTTCCCGCGGCCAGTGCCCTGCTCGCG